>CALZJL010000045.1 GCA_945787625.1 uncultured Prevotellaceae bacterium | reverse complement strand
TGATGTCTTGGATAGTGGGGTTGTTCATGGTGGATTATGTTTTGAGTAATGCTTGTAGTATCAGTATGTCTTGTGGATATGTAATCTTGAAGTTGGTAGTCTCGCCTTGTGCAGCATAAAGGGGAGTGTGCCCGAGTTGGTTGGCAAGGGTGTAGAGAGATTGCGACTGGGTGATGCCCTGCTCTTGTGCCAATGTCATCATGTCTTTGAGCACACCGAGTGGAAAAGTGTGTGGCGTCTGCGCCAGAAGGAGACTCTCTCGTGGAATGTACGACCGTGAGGCAGTGCCTGAGGGGGTGTCTTTATGGCACCATGCTTCTTCGTCGATGACCATAAAGCTCTCTTGACTGGGCTGGGCAGTGATGGCATTGCCTTTGCTGAGGCATACGGCGATGTTGCGGCTTATGACGTCTTGCGAGACGAGGGGTCTGACAGCATCGTGTACGAGTACTATAGTATCGTCGTTTTCGTGTTGGGCGAGAGCTGCTATGCCGTTGCGCAAGGACAGAAAACTGGTGCTGCCAGCATCGATGCAAGGTCTGAACTTAGTGATGCCTGCGTCTTTTGCCATTTGTGTCACACTGTCTTGCCATCGGAGCGAAGCCACGACGTATATGTTGCTGACAAGCTGGTGCTGCTGAAAGGCACACATGGTGTGCTGGAGGACAGTCTGACCGTCTACCATGACGTATTGCTTGGGGATACTCATGTTCATGCGACTCCCTTCGCCTCCTGCGAGTATGAGTGCTACGCTGTGTGGCATGAAACTTTATTGCAGATGTTCTTGCAGATGTTCTCGTGGCGACGTATCATGTATACCTTGAGGACCTCAAATACAGTAACCTCGACTATGGGGTAAACGTATGGCACGCCAAGCGCGATGCTGAGGAACATCACACCCACTCGTGTGTCGAAGGTGAGAATGTTCGTCAGGGGCATCAGCTTGCGGCTCTGGCGGCAGAACTCGTCGAGTATGGGCTGTGGAATCTTCTCGCCGTATCTCTCTTCGAGAAGAGACTTCATCTTGTGGAAGTGTCTGACCTGAGCCTCCTGCCCTCGGGTATATCTGGCATAGAAGAAGAGGTATATCTTGTGAAACCATTCGTGTCTGTCCCATGGCAGAGAGCGCATCTCGTCGGTCACCTGGACAGAAGTGTCCAGTTCGGCTCTGTCTCGTCCGAGACGATAATACATGTGTATATTGCGGTAATAGTCGCTAATGGAGCACTGACGTGCGTGGCAGCGGAATCCAGCCCACGCGCAGAGCAACCATATCCACGCTCCCCATTGCTGGTTGGTAAAGGGAATAATGTCGGACTGTATGCGCAGGCAGAGAGAGACATAGATGGAGAAGAACCACACGTCTCCGCCAAACCCATCGAGTATGCGTCCGATGAGGGTACACTTGTGGGTCATTCGTGCCAATTGTCCGTCGGCACAGTCGTACCAGTTTGCCCAGATGAGCAGCAGCATACCTATGAGGTTCATGCCCAAGTCTTTCTGATAGAAGAACCAACCGCTGGCTCCGCCTATGACGATGCTCGTCAGGGTGACCACAATAGGATGTACCCCCATCTTGGCAAAGAGGCGTGCCCAGAGATACCCTGGAGTGCGTGTCACATAGAGCTCAAAGGGTCCCTCTGTCTCCTGACATTTGAGCGTGGAGCGTACTTTGTCTATCAGTTCCATTCGTCTTCGTATGGGTGGTTTGTATTAGCTGCGCCTCGGGTCTTCCTTGCGGTCATGAAACAATTTGGGCAGGGGGTTGCTGCGTGCAGCATCATAGCGTGAGCGTGCGGCAAGGATATCCTTCGAGAGATAGATACACTGGTTGATACTCTCGGGTGTGAGAGGAGATGTAGCTATGAGCTCGCGCCCTGTAGTGTAGGCAATACCGTGACCGTGTGTGATTTCGAGAAAAGTCTGTATGGCCTCATCCTTGTCTTTGGTCAGGACAACGTCGTATGCGTGGAGATTGTCGGTATCGAAGGCAGCCGCTATGCGTGGCTTGTCGATTTCGAACTCACGACGCAATGCGTAGGTTATGTCGTCTATCTGCTCCTCCATGCCGCATTCGTCTGTGGCAAAGGCCAGACGAACATCGCCCCATACGAGCATGTCCGTACCGCGTAGACTGGCAGGGTTGAGTCGCCACTTGCCTTCTTCTTGTACGATGAGGATAGCATCGGTGAGCCCCTCCTCCCAGTCGTGGAGAGCCTGGTCTATGCCTTCTTCGCCTTGGGCTTCGTAAAAGGTAGGAGTGCAGATGTCTGACATCATGTCTTTCTCTTCACTCTCTTCAAACTTGTCTGCAATCAGGGCTTTGCCCCAATCATCGCTATGGGTGATTCCTATTTTGAGGTTGAACATTTTTTTTGAGGTTTTAAGGTTATGAGGTTTTAAGGTTATGAGGTTATTTTTGAGGTTATGAGGTTTTAAGGTTTTAAGGTTATGAGGTTATTTTTGAGGTTATGAGGTTTTAATTGTCATTTAATGGCTATTTAATGTGCTATTAAGGTAAAGGCAAAACCTTATAACCTAATAACCTTACAACCTCATAACCTCATAACCTCAAAAGTCATTTCTTCTCCTCCTCCACTCCGGGGTTGATTTCGATTACGTATTGCTCCTCGGGGAGTTTTAGAGTGTATAGCGAGCCTTCGAGGCGGCGCATAAGGCCACGCTTCATCTTCTCGGGGGCATAGACGAAGCCTTCGACGACGATGACCCTGTTGTTTTCGGTGTCTACCCTGTGATGGCTGACATAAGGGCCACCCATACAGTCGTTGCGCATTATCCACAGCCCGCGCATCTCCATGGCGTAGTTGTTGTGAACAACGATTGGTCGCACCACGCTGCAGAGAGTATCAGTCTGCATATACATACCTGGCTTCTCGCCTGGGAGGTTGACCTGCATGACGGAGTCGCGCTTGTGGCAGAGATATTCTTTGTTGAAAGTCTGGGGTCCTTCGTACGGGTACGAGTAGATGACGATGTTTTCCAGACCACTCGCGGTATTGTTGCTCGTCCAGACGAAATCCTTGCCCTTCTTGTATGACTGCAACTCCTTAGGCGCAAAGATTTCACAATCGAATATCTGCTTTGCAAGGTCAAAAGTGACCTTGGAGTGTTTCTGCTTCAGTTCCTTGACCAGGCGGTTCATCTCAGTGCGGGTGAGGAAGTCTACGATATCCTGACGGTGCTCGACGCAGAAGTTGCGAAACTCCTCCTCCGATGGCGAATTGATGGTGAGTACAATCTGCTCCATCGCCCACTTGTCGCGAGTGAATTTCATCTTGGTGCGCGTGAACTGGTGCGGGTCGATGTTGACGATGATGATGTTGCGGAAGATGTTGAGCACACGGTCAAAGTCCTTGACCTCGGTCTGCGAGATGCGAAACGAACGCTCGCTCTGAGGCAGCATGGGAACGTCCGTGTCGAGTACGTCAAACAAGGCACGCCCATGAGGAGCCTTCCAGTCTGTGCTGTCCATCACTACGAGCACTTCGTATGGGCGTCCGCTCGCTGTGGGGAAGAAGTTCTCCTTCTTGCAAGCCGTCAGCGAGAGCGCGGCAGCAAGGAGTATCAGTGCAGTCTTTTTCATCTTGGAGTTTTGGTTTTCGTATTCAGAAGTCCACACGCAGCCCAGATATCCTGTCCGCGGCTGGCTCTAATGGTCGTAGTCACACCATGCTGGGTGAGAAAGTCACGAAGCCAGACGATGCGCTCCTCGTCTGTAGTGCGGTAAGGTGAGTCGGGAATCTCGTGGAAGCGTATCAGATTGACACGGCACTCCACGTGCGAGAGCAAGTCCACCAAAGCCTGAGCGTGGCGCAACGAGTCGTTGATGCCCGAGAAGACTATATACTCAAACGAGAGTCTGCGCTGGTGTGACCAGTCCTGCTTGGCGAGCAAGGGCAGAAACTCCGTGAGCGAATATCCATGCTCAGCAGGCATCATCTCCAGACGCTCCTCGGGGAAAGGGTTGTGTAGCGATACCGCGAGATGGCAAGGACTTTCCTGTAGGAAACGCAGCAATCCCTTTCTCACTCCCACAGTGCTCACCGTGATGCGTTTGGGGCTCCATGCCCATCCCTTGGACGAAGTGAGTATCTGCGTGGCGCGCAGAACCTCGTCGATGTTGTCAAGAGGCTCTCCCTGACCCATAAACACGATGTTTGTCAGTCTGTCACGCTCCGGGAGAGCATAGATTTGGTTGAGTATATCCGTAGCCGTCAGATTGCCTTGGAATCCCTGACGACCCGTCATGCAAAACCTACAGCCCATACGGCAACCAACCTGACTGCTCACACACAGAGTGCCACGCTCCCCATCAGGGATAAACACCGACTCCACAGTATGCCCCGACAGGGTAGGGAAGAGATACTTCACCGTACCGTCGACACTGCGCTGACAGTCCACATGCCCCATCATTCCCACACAATAGCGCCCCTTAATCAAAGCACGCCCCCCAAGCGAGATATTCGACATCTCGTCAATCTCCCCAATCCCCTTACGATACAGCCAGTCAAACATCTGCCCTGCCGTAAAGCGAGGCAAGCCCAGTTCGGCAGCAACTTTGCCAAGAGCCGCAAGATCCATGCCAAGGAGAGGTGTTTTCGGAGTGTCGGTAATATCCATGAGCATCGTATTTTATGCGTGCAAAGGTATATAAACTTTTTGAAAAAGGCAAATTCCAAGCCAAGTCATATAGACAATAATGCAGTAATACACTCAATAGAGAGTATTTTTTTAAACAAACGTTTGGAATATATAAAAAAACACATTAACTTTGTCAGTAGAAAACAATGTTTAACACATAAAATAATTTTTTTCATAAACCTAATCAAACTATGAAGATTAAAAGTTTTCTGATGGCGTCACTTGCTGCATTCTCACTCGCAGCAGGCGCTCAGTCATTGTCACCAAGCACAAAGTGGCATTGGGACAAGGGTACAATCGTAGTCGAAACACCAGCACGCCCCGCAGGGCAGGAGCATGCCCTTGGTCTGAAAGCACCGAAGATTCAGACCGTGCGCGTAGGCTTCGTAGGTCTCGGTATGCGCGGTCCTGGGGCAGTAATGCGTTTCTGTAATATCCCAGGCGTAGAAATAGTAGCCCTCTGTGACTACGAAGAAGCACGCGCCGAAGGCTGCCAGAAATACATGCGCGAGAAAGGCTTGAAGCCTGCCGACGTATACTACGGCGAGAAAGGCTACGAAGAGCTCTGCAAGCGTCCGGACATCGACCTCGTATACGTAGCCACAGACTGGAATCACCACTTCCCCGTAGCGAAGTGCGCCATGCTCAACGGCAAGCACGCAGCCATCGAAGTACCAAGCGCCATGAACCTCGAGCAGTGCTGGGAGCTCATCGACCTCGCAGAGAAGACACGTCTGCACTGCTTCATACTCGAGAACTGCTGCTACGACTACTATGAGATGAACGCTCTCGCCATGGCACAGGACGGCCTCTTCGGAGAAATAATCCGCGCCGAGGGTGCATATATTCACGGTCTTGAGTGGTTCTGGGACTACTATTGGAAAGACCCTGCCGACAACGACACCGAGAATCTCCACTGGCGTATGAAGTACAACAAGGAGAACCGCGGCGACGTATACGCCACACACGGCCTTGGTCCCGTGGCACAGTGTCTCAACATACACCGTGGTGACCGCTTCACCACTCTCACCGCTATGGACACAGAGAGCTTCGTAGGCAAAGAGTGGGTGAAAAACAAGACAGGCAAGGAGTGCAAGGAGTTCCGCAACGGCGACCACACCACCACCCTCATGCGTACCGCCAAGGGTAAGGTCGTAGAAATCCAGCACAACGTCATGACCCCACAGCCCTACAACCGTCTCTTCAAGCTCACAGGTACCAAGGGCTATGCCACCAAGTACCCCACCGAAGAGTTCGCCCTCGGAGCTGACGCCATGAAGGGCACAGGTGCTCCACAGGTAGACAACCTCAACGCACACGGCTTCCTCAATGCCGAGCAGAAGGAAGCCCTCGTCAAGAAGTACTACCACCCAATTCTGGCTAAGTACGGCGAGCTCGGCCGTGAGATGGGCCACGGCGGTATGGACTTCATCATGGACGCACGCCTCGTATACTGCCTGCAAAATGGTCTTCCCCTCGATATGGACGTATATGACATGGCCGAGTGGTGCTGTCTCGCAGAGCTCGGTACCCTCTCTATGGACAACAACTGCGCAGCAGTGACATTCCCTGACTTCACACGCGGTTACTGGAACAAGGTAGACGGCTACAAGCACCAGTACGCCCCAGCCGACGAAGAGGCAGCAACTGAGGCAGCTGCAGCAGCCTACACCGAGGCTCAGAAGAAAGTCACAGCCGACTTCAAGCTCTGGGATCTCTACGACGCAGTACAGGCAGCCAAGAAAGCCAACGATGCCAAGGCCCTCAAGAGCGCAACAGCCAAGTACACCAAGGCCGTAGCCAACGCCAAGAAGGCACTCGCCAAGGCCAGAAAGTAACAGACAAGATGCGGTGACATACCGCCAATCCACATATCGCAGACCCGTCTTGCACACCAGCATGGCGGGTCTGCTGTGTATACGTAAAGCAGTAGATAAGAATTAATCCGCCATGTATAAAATTAATAATGTGGTGAGAATACTTTTTATCCCATATACTTGCACAAAATGCGCTATTGTGTGCAAATATAATGAAAATACTTGCCCATATCATATAAAAGTGTTACCTTTGCAACGGTTTTTAACACAATAGTTAGAAAAGAATGAAAAAGATTGTAATTTCCCTGGCCGCAGCTCTGGCCACAACAGGTTCAGCTTTGGCTGGCGGTTTGAACACAAACACCAATGCAAATGCAGCATACCTGCGCTTCTTTGCTCAGGATGCCAACATCACCTTGACCTCACTCTATGCAAACCCCGCAGGTTCAGCATTCCTCTCCAAGGGCTGGCACTTTGGTATTCATGATCAGATTGCTACTCAGCGTCGTAACATCGACACTCAGTATGGTCTTTTTGCAAAGAATCAGAAGGAAGGATGGCTTGACAAAAATGGTGCACATCGCTATGAGGGTAAGGCTTTTGCCCCACTTATCCCAAGCATAGACTTCAGCTACAATAGCGGCAAGAAGTGGAGTATCAACGCTCACCTCGGTGTTGTAGGTGGCGGTGGTGCTTGTGAGTATCTCGACGGTATAGGTTCTTTTGAGGCTATGTATGCTGGAGGTATAGTATCGCAAATTGCAGAGGGTATTCAGCAGAATCCTACGATTATGGGTGCGCTCCAGCAGAAATTGCTCAGTCAAGGTGTGCCTGCAGACCAAATGGAGGATGCGCTGAAAACAGCAGTGGCTGGTGCTGCAACATCAGAGTTTAATAATAATTATAACTATGGTCTTAATGCTTACATGAAGGGTAGTAACTATATGTTTGGTTTGCAGGTGGGTGCTACTTATAAGGTTTTGGACAATTTGGCTGTGTTCGGTGGTGTACGTGCTATCTATGCAACAGCTAACTACAATGGATATGTTCAGGACTTCACCGTGAATGGTGTATCTATGGCTGATAAGACTCTTTCTATGAACTGCGACCAGACCGGTTATGGCGTAACTCCTATCCTCGGTGTACACTGGACTATCAACAAGCACTGGAATCTGGCTGCTAAGTACGAGTTCAAGACAAAGATTCGCATGAAGAACACTACTCGCATGAACAACTACACCACCGAACTTGCTAAGAAAAACTCAGTATTGGGTCAGTTTGCTGATGGTGCAAGTGTGGCTGACGATATGCCTGGCTACCTGGCAGTAGGTACTCAGTACAGCCCTATCGAGAATGTGCGCATCGGTCTGGGTTACCACTGGATTCAGGAGACTAAGGCTACCAAGTATGGTGATAAGCAGAACCTGATTGACAATGATACCCACGAAGTTTTGGCTTCAGTAGAATGGCGCTGCCACAAGTACATCACAGTATCAGGAGGTTGGCAGAAGACCATGTACGGCGTGAGCGACGCAGGCATGAACGACGTCAGCTTCAACTGCTCAAACAACTCTATGGGTCTTGGTGTACGTATCCACCCCAGCAAGCTCTTCAACATCGACCTCGGCTACATGCACACCTTCTATCAGGATCGCACCGTAACGACTCCTACAGCAGCAGGTAACAAGATTGACACATACAGCCGTAAGAACGACGTAGTCGGCATCGGTCTGAACTTCGCTTGGTAATAGGATTTTCTCATATAGTTTGATATATAATAATGGCAATGCCCTATGTCTGTTCTGGCAGATGTAGGGCATTTGCTTGTATACGACCAAAAAAGTAAAAA
>CALZJL010000044.1 GCA_945787625.1 uncultured Prevotellaceae bacterium | reverse complement strand
TTTTTTTTCGTACCTTTGCACCGCTTTTGCGTCATGGCGCAGAGTTTTGTGATAATAAATTTATGTCTAACTAACGGTTATTTTCCCGTGTAGAGGCCTTTGGAGCCTGTACAGGAATTGACCAAAAACAAAAAAAGAAAAGGTATATCTGTATGGCAGATTACAAGAATGTTGCTCCCGTTGAAGGCTTCGACTGGGAAGCTTTTGAGAACGGTGGTGTCAGCGAGGTGAGCCGCGAGGCTCAGGAGCAGGCGTATGCCGGCAGTATGAACAAGGTCGGCGACCATGATGTGGTTGACGGCACTGTAATTGCAATGAACAAGCGTGAGGTGGTGGTTAACATCGGCTTCAAGAGCGATGGTATCATTCCTTCAAGTGAGTTCCGTTACAATCCTGACCTGAAGGTTGGTGACACTGTTGAGGTGTATATCGAGAATCAGGAGGATAAGAAGGGTCAGTTGGTGCTCTCTCACAAGAAGGCTCGTGCAAGCCGCTCTTGGGATCGTGTCAACGAGGCTCTCGAGAACGAGGAGATTATCAAGGGTTACGTTAAGTGCCGCACAAAGGGTGGTATGATTGTTGACGTGTTTGGCATCGAGGCTTTCTTGCCTGGCAGCCAGATTGACGTTAAGCCTATCCGTGACTATGATATCTTCGTAGGTAAGACTATGGAGTTCAAGGTTGTCAAGATCAACCAGGAGTATAAGAACGTTGTGGTTTCTCACAAGGCTCTTATCGAGGCTGAGCTTGAGCAGCAGAAGCAGGAGATTGTTTCTAAGCTTGAGAAGGGTCAGGTGCTTGAGGGTACTGTCAAGAACATTACCTCATATGGTGTGTTCGTTGACCTTGGTGGCGTAGACGGTCTCATTCATATCACGGATCTCAGCTGGGGTCGCGTTAGCAACCCTCGTGAGGTTGTTGAGCTCGATCAGAAGATCAATGTCGTTATCATGGATTTCGACCCGGAGAAGAAGCGTATCGCTCTCGGTCTGAAGCAGCTGACTCCTCATCCTTGGGACGCTCTTGATCCTGACCTGAAGGTTGGTGATCGTGTGAAGGGTAAGGTCGTGGTTATGGCTGACTATGGTGCATTCGTTGAGATTGCTCCTGGCGTAGAGGGTCTTATCCACGTTTCTGAGATGTCTTGGAGCCAGCACTTGCGTAGTGCTCAGGACTTCATGAAGGTTGGCGACGAGGTTGAGGCTGTCATCTTGACTCTCGACCGTGAGGAGCGCAAGATGTCGCTCGGCATCAAGCAGCTGAAGGACGATCCTTGGGAGAATATCGAGGAGAAGTATCCTGTTGGCAGCAAGCATGTGGCTAAGGTGCGCAACTTCACTAACTTCGGTGTATTCGTTGAGATTGAGGAGGGTGTTGATGGTCTTATCCATATCAGCGACCTTTCTTGGACGAAGAAGGTTAAGCACCCATCTGAGTTCACTAAGGTGGGCGAGCAGATTGATGTTTGTGTGCTCGACATCGACAAGAACAACCGTCGTCTCTCTCTCGGTCACAAGCAGCTTGAGGAGAATCCTTGGGACGTGTTTGAGACTATCTTCACTCAGGATTCTATCCACGAGGGTACTATCATCGAGTTGCTCGACAAGGGTGCTGTAATCCAGCTTGAGTATGGTGTGGAGGGCTTTGCTACTCCTAAGCACCTTGTGAAGGAGGATGGCTCTCAGGCTAAGCTCAATGAGAAGCTCCAGTTTAAGGTGATTGAGTTCAACAAGGAGAGCAAGCGTATCATCTTGAGCCATAGCCGTATCTTTGAGGACGCTCAGCGTGCTGAGGCTCGTGCCGAGAAGAAGGCTGCTGCTCCACGCAAGTCTTCTAAGAAGGAGGAGACTCCTGCTATTCAGAACCAGGCTGCAAGCACTACTCTTGGTGACCTCGATGCTTTGGCTGAGTTGAAGGCTAAGATGCAGGGTAAGTAAGAGATACTAACCTAACTATAACAAGTGGCAAGGGATAGCCCCTCAAAAGGCTATCCCTTGTGTATATACGTTCTTGAAGATGGATATGACGTTACACATACTCGGATGTGGTAGTGCAAAGCCCACGACGAGACACATGCCCAGTTCGCAATTGCTGGAGCTGCGTGGCAAGTATTATATGATAGACTGTGGTGAGGGTGTGCAGGTGACGATGCAGAGACTCGGACTTGCGATGCTCAAGGTGGGGCATATTTTCATCTCTCATAATCATGGTGACCATGTCTTTGGCTTGCCGGGGCTGATCAGTTCGATGGCTCTCTTGGGGCGTACGGCTCAGTTGCATATTCACGCTCCGCAGGATGTGGAGCCTTTGGTTAATCTTACGCTCGATATGTATTGCCGGAGTATGGAGTATGAGGTGGTGTTTCACCCTGTGTGTACGTACGAACAATATGTGGTGTTTCAGGATCGTAGTGTGAAGGTCGAGTCTATTCCGCTCGACCATAGGGTGGATTGTTGCGGCTACCTCTTTCGCGAGACGCAGTCTTTGCCTCATATACGTCGCGAGATGATTGATGCTTTCTCTATACCTGTGTCGCAGATCAATAATATCAAGATGGGGGCGGGCTGGACTACTCCTGACGGTACTTACTTGCCTCATGAGCGTCTTACGACTCCTGCTGCTCCGGCCAAGAGTTATGCTTATTGCTCGGACACTCGCTACATGCCTCAGAATGCGAGGATTATTGAGGGCGTCAATCTTTTATACCATGAGGCTACCTTTACTCGCGACGATCTGGACAGGGCTCTGAAGACGATGCACAGCACGTCTGTGCAGGCTGCTGCCATGGCTTCACAGGCTCATGTCGGGCAGCTCCTTATCGGACACTACTCGGCGCGTATCTCTGATGAAAATGTATTGCTCAAAGAGGCTAAAAGTGTGTTTAAAAATACGATTTTGGCATTCGAAGGACAAAAAATAGAGGTTTTTTAGAAAAAATCCTTGTCTATTTAAAATAAAAATCATACATTTGCGTTGTGATAGACGTGCGACGAATGAAAAAGTTTTGGATTATAGCCTTTGCAGTGCTTCTATGTGGTACTCCGGTGATTGCCGATGGGCAGTCTGACGAGCCTCAGATAGAGGCGGAGGCTGTGTCTATGAGTATGCAGGGCAATCGCGTTCATATCACTAATGCTGAGGGTATGACCCTCGAGATATATAACCTTACGGGGCTTCGGGTGGCGATGATAAAGATAGATAGCAATGACAGGCAAATAGCTTTGACGTTGACTCGTGGTTGCTATATATTAAAGGTGGGAAAACTTGTGAGAAAAATCACTGTGAAATAATCTTTCTTTTCCCTCGGTTCTCTCTTATGCGCCATGTACATCAAGTATTCTCAATCGCTACTTTAGTCTTGGTTATGCTCGCTGCCTGCAAGGGTGGCGATTCTTCTTCTCTCATAGCAGACACGTCGCAATATAGGTGGATAGACTCCGATGGGCCTACCTCTCTGGCTGATACTTTGCTTGGTCATCTTGACGAGGCGTATCGTCATGGCATAGACCCGAGTGTATTCCCCATTGCCGAGATGAGGGCTGATGTCGACAGTCTTCGCGCTGTTTTTGAGACGAGGCGGTTTGGCCCTGAGGCGGATACGCTCATGGCGCGTATGGATAGCATGTATACGTGTCAACTCATAAGGTACTCGCGTATGATGCGATATGGCATGGTCAGGCCTGGTGAGGTATTCAATCATTTGCTCAAGGATGCGGACCATGAGTACAAGTCGTATCGTCATCTCTTTGACCTCCCTGTCGAGGAGCCTTCGGATAGTTTTGACAATGTGGTTCTGACTGCTTTGGACAATGGTTCTCTGCCTGTCGTGCTTACTGGGATACTACCATCTTCATCGCACTATCTCAGGGTGCAGAAGGAACTGCTGCGAGCCAAGGAGCAGGGTGATAGTGCTCTGGTGCGCCTTTGTCGCATTGCTCTCGAACGTGGACGCTGGCGTTATCCTCGTCCGGATAGTGGGCAGTTTATCTGGGTCAATCTGCCTGAGTTTATGCTGACGGCCGTAGACACCGAGCGTGACTCGCTCATAACGATGAAGATTTGTGCTGGCAATCAGGCTCACAAGTCTCCGTTGCTCATGAGCCGTATATCGCAGATAGAATTCAATCCTTATTGGGTAGTGCCGCAGTCTATCATACGCAATGAGATTGTTCCCCGACACATTGGTGATTCTGCCTATTTTGCTCGCAATAATATGACTGCCATCAGTCGTGAGAATGGGTTGCATGTCGACCCTACGACTCTTTCTGCACAACAGCTGCGCAGTGCTCGCTACATCATACGTCAGGAAAAGGGTGCTGGCAATTCGTTGGGGCGAATCATTTTTCGTTTTCCCAACCGCTATTCCGTATATCTTCATGACACGAACAATCCTTCGGCTTTCAATCGTAAGGTCAGGGCTGTGAGCCATGGTTGCGTCAGGGTGGAGAAGCCTCTTGACCTCTGTGTCTTCCTGCTCGGCCCCAAGCCTTCGGAGCGTCTTGTCGACAGGATACGCCAGTCTATCGACCTCCCTGCTCTCAATACTACTGACTCGCTCCCGGAAATCAAGGCTACCAGTCCGTATACTCCTACGCGTGTATGGATAGATTATCAGACTCTGTATTTTGACGCGCAGGGCACAATGCACCAGTGTCCGGACAGTTATGGTTATGATGCTGTGATATGGGAGATGCTGGACTAAATCTAAACTGCTCATGTTGAATACCGAAGACCTTGTAAGCAGGCTGTCCTCTCCTCGTATGCGTGAGGCTGCTTTCACTCAAATCATCAGGGCTAATCAGGAGAAACTATATTGGCAGATACGCCGTATGGTGGGTACTCATGATGATGCTGACGATATACTGCAAAATACCTTTATGAAGGCTTGGATGAACCTCGATTCGTTTCGCGGTGAGAGTAGTATAGACACATGGCTGTATATCATTGCGACGCGAGAGACTCGCAGTCACCTTCGTGCCAAGAGGCCTCAGGTCTCGATTGACTCTCCGACAGATGCTGACGATGAGGCGTGTCAGCCTATGCAGCTGGAGGGAGACCCGTTTTTCGATGGTGACGAGACGCAACGCCAACTTCAGGAGGCAATTTCTACTCTCCCTCCCAAGCAGCGTGAAGTCTTCACTCTGAAATATTTTCAAGAGATGAAATATCAGGATATGAGTCGGATACTCGATACGAGTATCGGTGCGCTCAAGGCTTCATATCATCATGCTGTGGATAAAATAACAAAATATTTTGAGTCGCTCGATTAAACTTTTTCTATATAATAACATCAAAGAGATATGAAGCAAGATAAGTTTGACATAGATGCTCTTCCGAAGGCGAATCCTTTCAAGGTTCCTGAGGGATATTTCGATACGCTACCAGACACTATAATGGAGCGTATACGCAAGGGCGAGAGCAAGCGTCGCGTCGTCCCCCTTTGGCCGCGCTTGGCAATAGCGGCAGCTATGACGGGATTGATTGCCACGACAGGTCTTCTCGCGTATTATGCCGCAGAGCCAGATGCTCCGACAGTCGCCGTCGCAGAGGGCGAATACGATCAGGACGAGCTTGATTGGGCAATGATAGACAATACTGAGATAGAATTGTATCTTGCTGAGGTCGATTAGAATCATGTAGAAATCGTGACAATATAATAATGGACTATTAAAAGGAATACAAGATGAAGCAGTTAATTTTTGCAATTGTACTATTTGTGTCAGGTGTTGCGTGTGCGCAGCCACAGGGTCAGTGTCAGCGTCAAGGTCAGGGTCAAGGACGTGCGCAAGGACGCGAGCGATTCAATCATAAGGAATTTTGCGCCCGTATGGATTCATTTCTCACAAAGAAGGCTGAGCTTACTCCCGAGGAAGCCAAGGCTGTGCTCCCAATCTTTAAGGAGCTCAAGGACAAACAGCGCGAGCTTCACATGCAAATGCTGAAAATCAAGCGTGAGACAAAGCCTGGTAGTGACTTTGAGAAGGCTCTCCTCCGCATCGCCGAGCTCAACAAACAGGCTGTGTCGCTCGAATCTGATTACTACAAGCGTATGTGCAAGGCCGTGTCAGCCGAGAAGGCTTTCCGTATCGTAAAAGCAGAAGACAAGTTCCATCGTGGTATGCTCGGCGAGTTTAACGGCAAGAAGCACCCGGGAGCGCGGGCTGGAAAGAAGCCAAACGGCGACAAGAAGTCCTGTGACTGCAAGCAGAAATGCGACAAGAAGTCTTGCTCAGAGAATTCGTGCACTAAGAAATCATGCGAGAAGAAATGAGAGGTTGAGCATTTGCCGACTTGCAACTTATAAACACATATACACACTCCCGTCAACTTTATGGGAGTGTGTAATTTTTTTCACCCTTATAATAGTTTTTTTGGCAAAAGAATCGTATCTTTGTAGCGTAAAAAGAGAAAATAGTCAGATGATATCTATTGATAATCTTTCGGTTGAATTTGGAGCAAAACCATTGTTCAGCGGCATATCGTATGTCGTTAACGATCGTGACAGGATAGCCTTGGTAGGCAAGAATGGAGCAGGCAAGAGTACGATGCTCAAGATAATAGCCGGTGAGGAACATGCCACGGAGGGTGGGGTGAGCATTCCGCGTGATACTACCGTTGGGTATCTGCCTCAGGTGATGGTGTTGAGCGACTCATGTACCGTCAGAGAAGAAGCAGCAAAAGCCTTTGCCCATATCAAGGAGCTGAACGATGAACTTGAGGCAATGCAGAGCGAGATGGCTCAGCGCGAGGACTACGAGAGTGAGGGATATATGCAGCTTTGTGAACGTTTTTCACACTTGCAGGAGAGGCTCGACATGATGGGAGGACAGGAGTATATGGGCAAGATGGAAAGGACGCTGGCAGGGCTTGGTTTCACACAGAGAGACCTTGACAGACCTACGTGCGAATTCTCCGGAGGGTGGCGAATGCGTGTGGAACTTGCAAAAATCCTGCTCCAGCACCCCGATGTATTGTTGCTCGACGAGCCTACCAACCATCTCGACATCGAGTCAATACAGTGGTTCGAACAGTTTATCCAAACTTATGCAGGTGCTGTGATTCTGGTGAGCCACGACAGAGCATTCATAAACAACGTCACAAACCGCACTATCGAAATCTCGTGTGGCCGAATCTACGACTACAAAGTCAAATATGATGAATATGTCAATCTGCGTGTAGAGCGGCGCGAGCAGCAGCTACGGGCCTACGAAAACCAGCAACGCGAGATAGCCGATATACGCCAGTTCGTAGACCGATTCCGCTATCAGGCCACCAAGGCCATACAGGTGCAGCAACGTTTGCGCCAGCTCGAAAAGATGATACCCATCGAGGTGGACGAAGTCGACAATTCTGCCCTGCATCTCAAATTCACCTGTTCGCAGCGCAGCGGAGATTATCCCGTGATATGCGAAGATGCAAAGAAGGTGTATGACCGTGTGGTCTTCGAGCACGTCAACCTCACGGTCAAGCGAGGTGAGAAAGTGGCCTTCGTAGGCAGAAACGGCGAAGGCAAGTCGACTATGGTCAAGTGTATCATGGGCGAGATTCCCTTTGAGGGTACGGTCAAGGTGGGACATAACGTACAGATAGGCTATTTTGCACAAAATAAGGCACAGCTGCTCGATGGCGAGCTGACTGTTTTTGAAACTATCGACCGTGTGGCGCGAGGCGACATCAGACTCAAGATACGCGACATCTTGGGAGCATTCATGTTTGGAGGCGAGGCGAGCGACAAGAAAGTCAAAGTACTCTCGGGCGGAGAGCGAACACGGTTAGCCATGATCAAGCTCCTGCTCGAACCCGTCAATCTCCTCATACTCGACGAGCCCACGAATCATTTGGATCTGAAGTCCAAGGACGTCCTCAAAGAAGCGATACGCGACTTTGACGGTACGGTAATCATCGTGAGTCACGACCGAGACTTCCTCGATGGTCTCGTAGAGCGAGTCTACGAGTTCAAGAACGGAGGCGTGCGTGAGTACTTAGGGGGCATATACGATTGGATCAGACTCCACAACGAGGAGCAAATACAATCCTTGACACAAGTCCCAGCCAAGCCCAAGGAAGCAGTCAAACCAGCCAATGCCAACAAGCTCAGCTACGAAGAGCAGAAAGCCCAAGCCCGTCAGCGTCAGAAAATAGAGCGCGAAATCAAGGCCGCCGAAGACGAAATCGTTTTGCTCGAAGGCGCGGTAGCAGCGTTGGAAACACAGATGGCCACCCCCGAAGGTTCACAAGACCTCTCGCTATACGAGAAGCACGCCAAGCTAAAGAAACAGCTCTCCGAAGCCGAACAGAGATGGGCTGAAGCGTTGGAGAAGGTGTGAGTTTT
>CALZJL010000043.1 GCA_945787625.1 uncultured Prevotellaceae bacterium | reverse complement strand
GAGGTGAGTATCTCGTATGGTATGGTGTCGACTATGCTGGCGAGTTCGCTGGGGGTGAGCTCTGAGCCGAAGAGTATGACTTCGTCGCCTTCGTGGCAGTCTATGTCGGTGACGTCGATCATGCTGACGTCCATGCAGATGTTGCCTACGTAGGGGGCTGGGTGTCCGCCTACGAGACAGTGGGCCCGACCTCGTCCGAAGTGGCGGTCCCAACCGTCGGCGTAGCCTATGGGGATTGCTGCGATGCGGCTGGGGCGTGTGAGTTGGCCACGACGGCTGTAGCCGACGGTCTCGGTGGCGGGGACTTCGTGTATCTGGAGTATGGTGGTCTTGAGGGTGCTGACGTTGTGGAGGGTGTGGTTGTCGCGGGGGTTGATGCCGTAGAGGCCAAGGCCGAGGCGTACCATGTCCATCTGTCGCTCGGGGAAGTGTTCGATGCCTGCGGTGTTGTCGATGTGGCGGAGGATATGGTGTGTGAAGGCTGACTGGAGGGCGTCGGCTCCAATGAGGTAGCGGCGGTATTGTTCGGCTGAGAAGGTGTCAAACTGGTCGTCGTCGCTGCCTACGAAGTGGGAGAAGACGCTGCGGGGTATGAGGGCGGTCTGGTGGGTGAGGCGGTGTATGAGTTGGGGCATGTCGGTGAGTGGGTCGAAGCCGAGGCGGTGCATGCCGGTGTCGAGCTTGATGTGTATGGGCATGTCGGTGATGCCTGCGTGTCGGGCGGCTTGAATGAGGGCCTGGAGTATGCGGAAGGAGTATATCTCGGGTTCGAGGTTGTACTCGAAGAGGGTCTGGAAGGAGCTCATCTCGGGGTTCATGACGATAATGGGCTTGGTGATGCCGTGGCTGCGCAGCTGGGCACCTTCGTCGGCGACGGCGACGGCGAGGTAGCCGACTTGGGGCTGGGTCTGGAGTAGCTTGGAGACTTCGATGGCTCCGGCTCCGTAGGCATCGGCTTTGACCATGCAGACGATCTTGGTGGTGGGCTTGAGCATGGCGCGGTAGTGGTCGAGGTTTTGGCGTACGGCGGCGAGGTTGACTTCGAGTATGGTCTCGTGGACTTTCTGCTCGAGGGCGGCGGTGATGTGTTCGAAGTGGTAGGGGCGGGCGCCTTTGATGAGTATGATGGTGTTGCGGGCTTCGTAGATGATGGGGAGGTTGGCCAGGAGGGTGGCGGTGTCGGGGTAGAAGGTCTTTTGGGCTGTGGTGTTGGCGAAACAGTCTTGGTGGGCTGTGAGCTGGGGACCTACTCCGACGAACTGGTCTATGCCCCGGCTTTGTATGAGGTTGGCGACGTGGGTGTAGAGCTGGCTGGGCTCGATGCCGGTCTGGAGTATGTCGGAGAGTATGAGCACGCGGCGTGCTTCGTCGCGCTCGGGGCGACGGTTCATGAAGTCGAGGGCGATGTCGAGCGAGTTGAGGTCGCTGTTGTAGGTGTCGTTGATGAGGGTGCTGCCGTGGCGGCCTGTCTTGACTTCGAGTCGCATGGCGATGGGTTCGAGGGTGGCGAGGCGTTGGTCTATGACGGCTTGGTTCATGCCTAAGTGTCGGCAGACTTGGGCGCAGAGCTGGCGGTCGTGTTCGAGGGGATCGCCGGGGGTGGGGTCGTCGAGGCCGAAGACCGTGGGGCAGTCTTTGAAGAGCTTGAGCTTTTCGTTCTTCTTCTCCTGAAGGGTGGTGAAGTTTTCCTGATGGGCTTGTCCCAAGCCGGTGAAGATGCCGATGGTGGGCTGTATGATGCGCTGGAGGGCGTCCATCTCGCCGGGTTGTGAGATGCCGGCTTCGAAGATGCCTATCTGGCTTTTTTCGTTGAGACCCCAGACGCTTAGGGGGACGCCGATTTGTGAGTTGTAGGAACGGGGCGAGCGTGTGATGGTGTAGTCGGGGGAGAGCATCTGGTAGAGCCACTCTTTGACGATGGTCTTGCCGTTGCTGCCGGTGATGCCTATGATGGGTATGTCGTACTCTTCGCGCTTGCGCTCGGCGAGGCGTTGAAGGGCGGTGAGGCTGTCTTCGACGATGAGGTAGGTGGCGTCGGGGTGGAGGGTGAGGTCGGGGTGGTGTTGTACGACGAAGGCTCTGACACCGCGGTCGTAGAGGTCTTGTATGTAGTTGTGGCCGTCTCCGCTTTTGGTGCGTATGGCAAAGAAGAGGGTGCTCTCGGGGAAACAGAGGCTGCGGCTGTCGGTGAGGAGCCATTGTATGTCTCGCTGGCTTTGCCGGGTGAGACGTGCTCCTATCATGCTGGCTATTTCGTTTATCTGCATGGCTGTGTGATTTGTGTTTTATATCTTTCCCATATTATGTCTATGGCTTCGGGTGTGGGGTGGAGGGTGTCGGCGGTGTAGTAGCGGTAGTCGCGGAGTTCGTCGATCATGATTTCGTATGAGGGGAAGTAGCTGACGTGCTGGGGGTGGCGGCTGACGACTTGGTCTACGGCAAGGAGGAGGGTGGCTTTGGAGAGCTGGCTGGCGTGCAGGCCGTATTTGAGGTAGCGGTAGGGGCTGACGGTGAGGGTGATGTGCATCTGGGGGTTGTATGTCCAGAGCTGGTGGAGGGTGGCTTCGAGCGATGCGACGCATTCGGCCTGGCTCATGCGGTGCTCGCGAAAGTGGCGTGAGGGCTGGCGTTGGCAGTTGGTGACGGTGATGCCGCTGTCTGTGAGTTGGTAGCAGACGTTGGTGCCGAGGGTGATGATGCTGTGGGTGGTGTGGCTTAGATGTCGGCTGAGCTCGTGTAGCTTGGTGTTGATCTGGTCGATGAGGGTTTGACGGTCGGTGTGGCGGACGCGGGTATTGGCTATCCATGAGCGCCATTCGTGCATGGTGGGGTCGTAGAAGACGAGGTCGGTGTCGGTGTCTAAGGGAGGGGTGGTGATGGTGAGGCGTATGCTTTCGGGGTTGTAGAGGGTGCCGAGGGGATTGACGAGGGTGTCGTAGCCTTCGGCGCGGAGTTTCTCGCCTACGTTTTGCGCGAAACAGCTGCCTAAAAGGGTGTATTTTGGGGTGGTTTCTGTCATCTGGACAAACAATATGGGCTATAAGTGTTTTTTTACTCTGCAAAATTACACAACTTCAATGAAAAAAATATAACTTTGTGGCATAAAAATGTTAAAGATGCTGTGAAAAACGACGAACATAATATTTTATCCACCATACTGTACCCTGATGACTTGCGTCGTCTGCCTCTTGAGGCTTTGCCTCGGGTGTGTGATGAGTTGCGTCAGTTGCTCATCAAGGAGGTGAGTGGCAACCCCGGGCATTTTGCAAGTTCGCTGGGGGTGGTGGAGCTCACTGTGGCTCTGCATTATGTCTTTGATACGCCTGAGGATCGTATCGTGTGGGACGTGGGGCATCAGGCGTATGTGCATAAGATTCTCACGGGCAGGCGTGAGGCGTTTCATACGAATCGCCATCTGGGGGGCATCAAGCCTTTTCCCTCGCCTGAGGAGAGTGTGTATGACACGGCTACGTGCGGACATGCTTCGGTGTCGATTTCTGTGGCTTTGGGTATGGCGGTGGCGGCTCAGAGGGAGGGAAAGGAGCGTCATGTCGTGGCGGTCATCGGTGATGGCAGTATGAGTGGGGGCTTGGCTTTCGAGGGGCTGAACAATGCTTCGTCTATGCCTAATAATCTGCTCATCGTGCTCAATGACAACAATATGAGTATCGATAGTAGTGTGGGGGGTATGAAACAGTATCTGCACACTTTGCATACTTCGGCTACTTACAACAGGTGGCGTGACAGGGCTGCCCGGAAGCTTTTGGATTGGGGCTGGCTGACGGACAAGGGGAAGAAGAGGCTGCTGCGTTTCAACAATTCGGTCAAGTCGCTTATCCATAATCAGCAGAATGTGTTTGAGGGTATGGATATTCGCTATTTCGGACCGCAGGACGGGCATAATGTGATTGCTCTGGTGGAGACGTTGCGTAGCATCAAGGATATGAAGGGGCCGCGGTTGCTGCATATTCATACGACTAAGGGTAAGGGGTTTGAGCCTGCGGAGAAGAACCCTACGGCGTTTCATGCGCCCGGGAGGTTTTGTCCGGAGACGGGGGAGCGTATGGAGTGTGAGGTGGCTGGCATGGCTCCTCGCTTTCAGGACGTGTTCGGACATACTATCCTCGAATTGGCGCGTCGCGACGGGCGTATCGTGGGGGTCACTCCTGCTATGCCTACGGGCTGCTCGCTGAGCATCATGATGAGGGAGATGCCGGAGCGGTGCTTTGATGTGGGTATCGCTGAGGGGCATGCCGTGACTTTCTGTGCCGGCATGGCTAAGGATGGGCTTATCCCGGTGTGCAACATTTACAGTAGTTTTGCCCAGAGGGCTTATGACAATATCATTCACGATGTGGCTATCAGTGGCTTGCATGTGGTGTTTTGCCTTGACAGGGCTGGGCTGGTGGGTGAGGACGGGCCTACTCATCATGGGGCTTTTGATATGGCGGCTCTTCGACCCGTCCCTAATCTGGTGATTGCTTCGCCTATGAATGAGGCGGAGCTGCGTCACTTGATGTTTACGGCGTGTCTGCATCATGACGGGCCTTTTGTCATTCGCTATCCTCGCGGTCGTGGGGTGATGAGGGATTGGGAGGTGCCGATGGAGGTGGTGGAGATTGGCAAGGGGCGCAGGCTGGTCGACGGGGCGGACACGGCGATTCTCAGCATCGGGCCTGTCGGCAATCTTTGCAGCTCTGTCGCGAGGGAGCGTGGCTGTGCTCACTATGATATGCGTTTTCTCAAGCCTCTTGACGAGGAAATCTTGGCTGAGGTGGCTTCGCGTTTCTCGCATGTCATCACGGTGGAGGACGGGGTGCGCAACGGGGGGCTGGGGAGTGCTGTGCTCGAATGGCTCTCTGACCATGGCTGCAATAATGTGCGCCTGACGCGGCTGGGATTGCCTGACAACTTTGTGGAGCACGGGTCGCCTGAGGAGCTGTACAGGATCGTGGGGCTCGACAGGGAGGGTATCGAGAGGTGTATGTATCGGTTGTAGTATATGAAGATAATTATTGCTGGCGCTGGTGCCGTTGGGACTCATCTTGCTGAGCTGTTGGCGAGTGAGAGTCATGATATCATTCTGATTGATGAGAACCCGGAGAAGACTGAACCGCTCTCTGGTGGCAACTATGATTTGCTGACGATGAACGTCTCGCCGACGAGTATCTCCGGGCTTATGGAGGCTGGTGTGGCTCATGCTGACCTGTTTATAGCTGTGACTCCCGAGGAGACTCGCAACATCACGTGTTGTATGATTGCGCATACTCTGGGGGCGCGCAAGACGGTGGCACGTGTGGACAATAGCGAATATACTTCTCCGGAGCATAGCGAGATGTTCAAACAGATGGGTATTGATTCGGTGGTGTACCCTGAGGAACTTGCTGCTGATGAGATTATCGAGGGGTTGAAGCGTTCGTGGGTGAGACAGTATTGGGAGGTGCACGGTGGTGCGCTGTGTCTGCTGGGCATCAAGCTCAGGGAGGAGGCCGGGGCTCTGTTTGACAAGCCTTTGCATGAGCTTTTTGACAAGTCGACGCCGTATCATATCGTGGCTATCAAGCATGGCGATGCTACGATTATCCCTAATGGCAACAGCGAGTTGAGACTTGGGGATATCGCTTATTTCATGACCACGAAGAAGCACATTCAGACTATCCGCAGGATTGTGGGTAAGGAGGACTATGCCGACGTGAGAAGTGTCATGGTGATGGGGGGCGGACATATCGCGATGCACGTGGCTCACGCGAAACCTGCCAATATTTCCATGAAGATTATTGAGCAGAACGAACAGCGTTGCCAGCAGCTGATCGAGCATCTTGAAGATGAGGACATCATGGTGATTCAAGGTGATGCCCGCGATTCGGATCTGCTCATAGAGGAGGGGATACATGATGTGCAGGGATTTGCTGCTCTGACGACCAATACTGAGGAAAATATACTGGCTTGCCTGGCTGCTAAGCGTCTGGGGGTGCGCAAGACGGTGGCTCAGGTAGAGAATATCGCGTATGTCTCTATGGCGGAGAAGCTGGACATCGGCACGATTATCAACAAGAAGACTACGGCGGCGAGCCACATTTACCGGCTACTGCTCGATACTGATGTGGCGAGTATCAGACGTCTGACTATCGCTGATGCTGACGTGGCTGAATTTATCGCGTCTGAGGGTAGCCCTATCACCAAAAAGGCTATACGCGAGTTTCGCTTCCCCTCGGGGATTACCTTGGGCGGACTGGTTCGCGACGGGGTTGGTACGCACGTGACGGGCAACACGCAAATCATGCCGGGTGACAGGGTGATTGTGTTCTGCAAGTCGGGGCTGATCAGGGAGATTGACTCCTATTTTGCTGTGCCGACTTCTGCTATCAGCCGCGCTATGTCTGCCTTGAGTGTCTGAAACGGGGCTGACTTGCGATACGTGGTACTTTTCCTGAGGGCTATGTCTATGGGTATGGAACTGTGGCGATAGCTGGAGAGTTCGTTCTGAAACTGTGTGGCGTGCAGGGCATACTGTTCTATCTCGCGCTCGCGCTCACGGCGCAGTTGTGTACAGACTGGGGTGAGGAGCGGAAGGGCGACTCCGTCCTTGAGGGCATGACCTTGTATATATAGATAGGTGTCTTCGGGGTGTATGCCCATATCGAGCAGCTCCTGCATGAGGGGCTTGTATGTCTTCTTGCCTTCGGGGAATCGCTGGTGCAGGCGGTTGATGCGTTTGTTGACCTTGTGGCGGAGCGTCTCCAACGAGTGGGCTATATTGTGGATATTAATGTCGCGGAAGGTGATCGTCTCTGTCATGTCGGTGATGCCAAACTCGCAGTCACGGCCATGTCGGTATGACCATATATTCCAGACGAAGAGCGGCCAGATGATGCGGCTGTACTCTGCAAAAAAAGTTTCAAAGTCTATTAGGGTGCGGTCATTGAGAGTGGCACGGGTACAGGATTTGTGCAGTCCGGGGGCATAGCACTGGTAGTTTTCTATGGCATAGACGTAGGTGTGGAGGACATAAGGTGAGGTGCATAGCTGCTGACTGACGGGGGTCGCTCCTTTCAGGAGGTAGTCATAGTCGGCGTCGACACAGGCTATCATATATGGTCCAAGGTCGTGGGTCAGGGCGAGTTTCTTGCCTTTGCCCAGAGTGGTACGCGATGGCAGCATAATCTCGAAGCGTATGTCCGGGGTCTCATACTCGTCGAGTATGTCGCGCCAAAATGCTATGTCGTCATAACTCTCTACGTATGCGACAATCTTCTTCTTGACGTGCTTGGGCCTCAACATATTTGCTGCTTGCTGCCACTCGCTTGATATGTTTTGTGTCAGACGCTTCATGAGGGGGCGATGTGGGTGGGGTCAGGATATAATGTCTTCGACGTCTGTGACGCAGTCTGCCCATCCGTTCATGATGACTGCGGGGGAATGGGTGGTGAGGATTATCTGGGCATTGGGGTTGAGCTCGCGCACGAGGGATATGAGCCTCTGCTGCCACTCTACGTGGAGGGAAATCTCGGGCTCGTCCATGAATATGGTGTATGGCTGGCGTTTCTCGATGAGGACTGTCAGCAGAATGATGAGCATTTGCTTCTCTCCGCTGGAGAGCTGGTAGGGGGTGAGATGCTCTTCGTGCTGGAGCATCTCTATTTCGTTGCTCGTACGCACGACCTTCTTGCCTGTGTCTGCAAAAAGACTGTCTATGATGTCGTAAAAGCGTGTCTTCTCGGCTGCTATCATGCTTGCCATGCGCTGCGCCTCGGGGTCTTGGGTGGTGAATAGCTGTACGAGACGATTGGACAGGCTCACCTGATAGTCAAGATAGTGGCGTTGCAGCTGGTAGAGCTGGAAATCGAGTTCGGTATGGAGGTTGATATCGACAACGCGCGACATCACGTCGCTCGTGATGACAGGACGGTCAAACGAACGTATGACATGGATATTGATTCCCGTCGACTCGGGGGGCTCAAACGTGAGCGTCACTCCGTCGCGACTCTTGGCGAGACGGTCTACGCTGGTGAGGTGCTTCACTACGCGCGACAATATGGTGCTCTTGCCCACTCCGTTGACTCCGCTCAGTATATTGACATCTTCGCGCAGGTTCCACTGGACATGATGAAGACCGCTCCATAGCGAATCGATTTCGATTTTGCTGATATATGGCATAAGGGTGGCGTGATATGACGGGGTAATCAGTAGATTGTGGTGCTGTTCCAGGGATAGGTCTGACTCCTCACTCCAAAATAGTCAAGGGCTCGTTCCATCTTGGTCTGCGTCAGGGGTATGTAGCACATACGGGCACTGTCACGACCTATATATTTCTTGATTTTGGCTGGGAATCGGTCGTGCCATTTCTTCATGGTCTCGTCGGTGACCTCGGTGACCCCGTCGATTGCTACCACGACGGG
>CALZJL010000042.1 GCA_945787625.1 uncultured Prevotellaceae bacterium | reverse complement strand
GCCCGTCACCACCGCCACCAAAGGCCAGCACATAAGCATCAAAGTACCCTGTAAGATACGCCCCAAAGACAAGTTGTACGTTGTAGTCTAAAACTAACCCCCCGCTCCTTATGAACAGAATTCTCTCATACCGTCCTTACCTGACAACAATATGCCGTATATTCGTGTCGCTGATATTATTCGTATCTTGCGACAACGAGTCAAGGGAGTACCACATCGGAGTATCACAATGCTCAGAAGACTCGTGGCGTACAAAGTTAAAGGCCGAACTTGAGCAGGCCACATATTTCAACGAAGATGTGCGACTTTCGATGTACTCCGCCGATGACGACATCGATGAGCAACGCAGACAGATACGACAGCTTATCAGCCAAAGAGTCGATCTCCTGATTGTTTCCCCCCAGCAGACAGGCAATCTTACCGATGCTATCACCGAAGCCAGACAGGCAGGAATTCCTGTTATACTTTTTGACCGCAAGAGCGGAGCGAGCAACTATACTGCATTTATGGGTGCAGACAACTATCTCATCGGACGAATGCTCGGTGAGTATGCCGCAGGTCAGTTGGGCGGCAAAGGTAATATAATAGCAATAGCTGGACAGCAAGGTTCCAGCCCGGCGATAGAACGGGATAAAGGATTTTGTGATGCGATAAGCAAGTATCCCGACATGCACATCATCGGCTATGCCCAAGGGGATTGGAAGCAGCCTTCAGGTGAGCAGGCAATCACACACATCTTGGATAGCCTGAGAGCAGGCTCACATCAGGTTAGCATAGATTGTGTCTTCGGTGGTAATGACCGTATGGTGGTAGGAGCACGCTCAGGCATCGAGAAGTACGTCCAGTGTCACCCTGATGCGCGTATAAGTGCCCCGGCTTCTATACTATACCTCGGAGTTGATGCGCTTCCCACACCCGGAGGGGGGATAGAGAAAGTCCGCGATGGAGTCATCACCGCCTCAGCCATATATCCCACCCATGGCGATGAAGTAATACAGCTTGCCCTAAATATTCTCAAGGGCAATCCCTACGACAAGGAGACAATAATGGAGACAAGTTTGGTCACGCAGTCCAATGCCAATGTCCTACTTATGCAATACAAGGAGGTAGAGCGTCAAAGCAACTACATCAAGCGTATGCACACACGCATCGACACTGTGTTGAAGATTATGAACATGCAGCGCGTAATCATGTTTGGCGTGATACTCCTCACTATCATACTCGCAGTCTTCTTCGTTATCACCATACGCATCAACCGAGCGCGCCATAGACTCAATAGTCAGCTCAGCCAGAAAAACGATGAACTAAGCCAACAGAAAGAAATGGTCGAACGCCAACGAGATGAAATCGAAGAGCAGCGCGACAAACTCCTTGACGCACTCTCTCCTGCCGAGGAAAGTGTTGACAAACCTGATGCAAAGCCCGGCGTACGCAACCAATTTGTAGAGAGATTTCTTCAATGCGTAGACAGGCAGATAGCTGACAGCAATCTCACCATAGAGAGTATTAGTGATGAAATGGGCGTTTCTCGCGTGCAACTCTACCGTAAAATCAAGACTGCTACAGGACATACCCCAATCGAGATTATACGTCAAGAGCGACTGCGCCGCGCCAAGACGTTGCTCACAGACCTGTCATTGAGTATATCAGAAGTAGCATACCGCGTAGGATTCTCCGCACCATCATATTTTGCCAAATGCTACAAGGAATATTACGGAAAATCACCTTCCGACAAAACATAATATCAATGCTTCTTTTGTAAAAATGATGCAAAAAGGTGCAAAAATGTTGCAGCGACACAAAAATCACAGCCGTTGCAACATTTTTTTATGTCATATTGTAGACAACTCCATACCTTTGCGGTGTAGACGAGAAGTTTATAGATTGTTTGTTTAGGTTAGACATCCTTTAGGGTATTGAGTTTGTATAAGGTAGGAAGATTGGTCAAAGAAAGACATACAAACTAACAAAAATATACCCTAATGAGTAAAAACACAAAGAGCCTATTGGCTGCACTCCTGCTTCTCACAGTGGGAATTACGAACACCATGGCACAGAGTCTCAAGATAGAGCCTCTGGCAAATGACAATTATCTCATTCGCGTAGCACGCAATGCTACCGAGAGATACATCATTCTCCCCATCGAAGAGACCGCACCCGAATCGCAGGTGAATGTCATCGTGGATAACACCCAGCATTCATTCCTCAAGATTCGCTTAGCTCTCACTCATGTAGACTACTATGTGCCATTCTGTTTAGATAAGTACCGCGGTCGTAACCTCGTCCTTTTTACCCATGTCAACATTGACCGTAGCAATCGAGGAGGGGTAGGTAGCGAGATTTGTCTGCAAGACATCAAACTCGCGGACACCTTTGACGTCACCAATCGTGAGAAGTATCGCCCCGAGTATCATCACACTCCAGTATATGGATGGATGAATGACCCCAATGGCATGTTTTACAAAGACGGGGTATGGCATCTTTATTATCAATACAACCCGTATGGTAGCATGTGGGGAAATATGCATTGGGGGCATTCTGTGTCCAAAGACCTTATACATTGGCAGCACAAGCCATTGGCACTCACACCAGATGCTCATGGTGCAATATTCTCAGGCTCGTGCGTCGTAGACCATGCCAATACAGCAGGGTTCGGCAAAGGAGCAATCATAGCGTTGTACACAAGTGCCAACGATGTCCAAAGCCAGTCATTAGCCTATAGTTTGGACGATGGTGAGACATTCAATATCTACGAAGGCAACCCAATCCTTACAGCCGATATACCAGATTTTCGAGATCCTAATATGTTCTGGCACGAAGCCACCAAGCGATGGATACTAATCATGTCAGCAGGTCAGGAAATGCGCATATATTCGTCTCCCAATCTCAAGGAGTGGACCGAAGAGAGCCGTTTCGGACGTGAATTTGGTTGTCACTCAGGCGTATGGGAATGTCCAGACCTGCTCCAGTTGAACATCAGTGACAGAAAATCCAAAGTCAGGAGTAAATGGGTACTAATCTGTAATATCAATCCAGGCAGCCCCTCAGGAGGAAGCGGAACGCAATACTTCGTAGGCAACTTTGACGGACACAAGTTTACCCTTGACAATCCTAAACGCTATACCTCAGGCAAGTCATTGTGGCAAGATTATGGAAAGGATCACTATGCCACGGTTAGTTTCTCCAATGCGCCAGACTCTCGACATACAATGATAGGCTGGATGAGCAACTGGCAGTACGCTAATCAAGTACCTACAAAGCAATACCGTAGTGCCAACACCATTTGCCGTGAACCTTTTCTATACTACGGAGCAGACAAGCAAATATACCTCGGCAGTCGTCCTTCTCCCGAATACGATGGCAAGGGATATGACCAAACTATCAAGGTCAAAGGCTCGTGCACAGTTACTCTCTCCAACAATGAAGGAGAAGAGTTTAAGATTATCTACGATGAAAAGTCTATGACTCTTACTACCGACCGTAGCGGTAGCGGCGAGAAGGCTTTCTCCCAAGACTTTGACCAGATTTCCATCGCCCCGGTGCGTAACAGACTCAGCACAATGCGCATCTTCATTGATAACAGCAGCGTTGAAGTCTTTGGCAATGATGGTGAGGTAGCGATTACAAATCTCGTATTCCCCAAAAGCAAGTACAATAATCTCAACGTATCAAAACAATAGTCTTAACCCATAACATCTAATATCATGAAGCAAATACTATTTAGCCTATTAGCATTTATGGCAGTATCTGCAGCAGCCATTGCGCAGACTATCAAGGTGCAAGGTACCGTTATTGACAAAGAACTTAACGAGTCTGTAATTGGTGCCAAAGTTCAGGAAGTTGGCACACAAAATGGAGTGCTTACAGACATTGACGGACATTTTACAATCACGGTCAGGAAAGGAGCAAAGCTTCGCATCAGCTATATAGGCTATGCGACACAAGAGTTGGTAGCTGCAGACAAGATGCAAATTCTTCTGAGTGAGGACGCCAAAATCATGAACGAAGTTGTGGTCACAGGTTATCAGGTCCAACGCAAAGCCGATTTGACAGGAGCAGTGGCAGTGATGGATATGAAATCAGCCAAGAGTGAAGGCGATCCCAATATCCTCAACTCCATGCAGGGTAAGCTTGCCGGTGTCAACATAATCACAGACCCAGCCCCGGGAGGAGGAGGCTCTACGATACGAGTACGAGGTATGTCGACTGTTAACTCATGTAATCCGCTATACATAATAGATGGCGTACCTACCACTGAGAATCTCAATTCGCTCAACCCGTCCGACATTGAGAGCATCCAAGTGCTCAAAGATGCCTCATCAGCATCAATCTATGGATCACGAGCAGCCAATGGTGTAATCATCATCACCACCAAGCGAGGCAAAGGAGACAAGATGGCCATTAATCTCAACTACAACGCCAGTGTACAGACGATAGCCAATCGCTATAATATGCTGGATTCAGAGCAATGGGGTAGGGCATACTGGCAAGCCTGTGCCAATGATGGCATTGCCCCCACAGCAGCATCTGTACTCTATGGCGCAGGAGCTGAGCCCAAGTTGGTAGACCAACTCAACGGCTACAGTACGGCCGACACCGATTGGCAGAAACAAGTATATTCACCAGCGTGGACACAAAACATTTCGGCTTCAATCTCAAATGCCTCCGAAAAAGGCTCATACCTCTTCTCGGGCAACTATATCAACCAGCAGGGCATGATGACCAATACGTTCTATGAGCGTGTCACGGGACGTGTCAACTCCACATATAATTTCAATAAATACGTACACGTAGGAGAGAATCTCATGGTAGCATACTGGAACAACCGAGGAGCAGACACTGGCAACGATCGTGGCATACCTTATACCGCCATGCGCCAACATCCCGCCATTCCTGTATATGGGGCAGACGGAAGTTTTGCAGACCCTTCAGCCATGTTAGGCTCAGACATATCAAATCCTGTGCAGACACTCTATAACATGCGCGACAACACCAACACCTCGTGGCGAATATTCGGCAACGCATACCTTGAAGTATTCCCAGTCAAAGGTCTGTCCCTTAAGTCCAACTTTGGCTTTGAACACACGCAGTACTTCAACAAGAATCTTACGCGCCCAGTTCACGCCACCGATACCGAGGATAATCTCGCTGTAAGTCGCGCATACGGACAAGGCGACACATGGACATGGACCAACACGGCCAACTACAACATTACCCTCAAAAAGCAACACCATCTGAATGCCCTCCTTGGAGTTGAAGCCATCAAGTACACATATGAAGACATTTCTGCTATGCGCAAAGGATATGCTTACGATGATGCGGACTATATGCAGATAGGTACGGGAAGCGGTACACAGACCAATGGAGGAGGCAAGCAGCAGTGGTCATTGTTTTCCGTATTTGCCAAGGCAGACTATAATTTCGCGGATCGTTATCTACTGTCAGCCACACTGCGTCGAGACCAAACTTCACGTTTGGCAAAAGGCAACAATTCAGGCATTTTTCCTGCCTTCTCAGGAGCATGGCGCATCAGTCAAGAGAAGTTCTGGAAGGACTGGGCTACAAACAAAGTCATTGACGATATCAAATTGCGTGTAGCATGGGGACAAAACGGCAATAGCGCCATCGACAACAACTACTCCTCATATTCCACCTACGTCAAGGACCAGGCCAACGGGGCGTACGATCTCTATGGTACAAACACCAGCGTAGTCCCAGGCATCAAAGTGGCCACGACAGGAAATCCCAATCTCAAATGGGAGACCACCACACAGACTAACATCGGATTTGATACATACCTGTTCAGAGACAAGGTGACTCTGTCATTTGACTATTACTGGAAAAATACAAAAGATATGATTACCATACCCCCGGTTCTCTCAGTAGCAGGTGAGAATGCAGCCAAATACATGAATACAGGTGAGATGAAAAACCACGGTTTCGAACTGAATCTCGGTTATCACTCACCCAAATATGGACACTTCTCTTGGGATGGAAGTCTCAATATGAGCATGTATCGCAACAAACTGGTTAAGCTCAACGACGATGTCACATACATAGGCGGAGATTGGCGTCTTATAGAAGGACAGCCCATGGGCGTATATTATGGCTACGTTTGTGATGGTATTTTCCAAAATCAAGAGCAAGTTGCAAACCACGCACAACAGCCTGGCAAAGGGGTAGGACGTCTGAAGTATCGCGACATAGATGGCAATGGCATCATTGATGACCAAGACCGCTGTGTCATTGGAGATCCGAATCCCGATTTTGCAATGGGTATCAATCTTGATTTCCACTACAAGAAGTGGACACTATCTACATTTTTCACAGGTGAGTTTGGCTTCGATATATACAACAGTACCCGCAAACAACTTGAGTTCATGACCTATGGCAACCTGTATACTAACCGAGCCGAAAACATTCTCAACGCATGGTCCGAAACCAATACGACATCTACAATACCATCTCTGACCACCTCCGATGTCAACAACGAGATGCGGATGTCCACCTATTTTATCGAAGATGGATCATACATGAAGATGAAATATCTGAAACTGACATACAACTTCGATCAAAAATGGATGAAGAAAGCACACCTTTCCGAACTCGGAGTGTATTTCCAGGTTGACAACGTGTTTACCATCACAAAGTACTCAGGTCTCGATCCCGAAATACCAATGACCACCTATGGTGCTCGAGTTGACAATGGAGCCTACCCCCGTGCACGAACCTTTACCATGGGTTTGAATATGCAATTCTAAGACAATATTGAGTACAAGAGTTTCATAATAAAAAAAATACATCATGAAAAATATACTATCAAAATACAAGGTAATTTTTTTAGCCACAATCACATGTCTGACCCATTCATCATGCAGTGACATGCTCGACACCAAGCCCCAAGGGCAGTTCACCACCGAGCAAATGGACGAGACAGCAATCACAGGTCTGATAGCGAGTGCATACGCAGGTCTGGAGGCCCATTATTTTGGCAACAACGAAGCCTTTGCAGGGCCGTCTACCAACTGGATTTTCGACGTACGAAGCGATGATGCGTATAAAGGCGGAGGCGGAACCAGCATGGAGGAAAACATAAACCTCCTGGAGAAGAGCGTCATAAATGCCGACAATGCAAGTTGCCTCAACAAATGGCAGAACAACTACTACGCAATCTCACGTTGCAACAACGCCATCAATGCCTGCATCGATGCTCTTGGAGCAGACAGTCAGGAAGTCTACGAGTTAAAATGTCTGCGTGCATGGTATTATTTCGATCTCATACGCATATTCAAGCGCATACCATACATAACCGAGCGAGACGAGGCCAGCGAGCAGTCCAATATGAGATACACACGTGATGAAATCTTCTCATTCATTCTCACCGACATGACCAACGCAGCCGAGTTCCTCGCCCCAGAAGTTAACGGAGGGCGCATTACCAAGCACGTGGCAGAGGCTATGGCAGCCAAGGTAGCAGCTCAAATGAGCGACTGGCCCACAGTCCTTACATACACCATGCGCGTCATTGACAGCCGGCAATACGACCTCTTTGACAATTTTGGAGACATGTCGCAGATCAGACACAACAACGGCAAGGAGTCAATCTTTGCGCTACAATGCTCTACAGCAAACGACAACATGCACATCAACTGGTCTAATCTTCTGAACTGTACATATTCCGAAGGCAACCTCTATGGTATAGGTGATGATTTCTTCTATGGCAGCCAGAATCTCGTCAACGCATATCGTACAGATGCCAAGGGGCTGCCATATCTGGACGGTACATTCAACGACGTTGACGTCAACGACAGCTACACCGGCAGCATAGACCCCAGACTTGATTTCACCGTCGGACGTATCGGCATGCCATGGCGTGGCCATACCTACACCGCAGCATGGTGTCGAGCCTATGACACATATGGCGAATATTCCAACAAGAAAGCCTGGCCAGCCCCAGAAGAAGCCCTCTCGTCCTGGCCATGGGGTTGCAGTCCGCTCAACTTCATTTTCATACGCTATGCCGACATACTCCTGTTGCGAGCAGAGGCACTTATCGAGACATCACAAAAATCCAATGCAAACGTAGAAATACAAGAAGGAGGAGCAACACCTCTATGCGAGGCACGCACACTCATCAATCAGATACGCGAGCGGGCAGCCCGAAGCGTCGATGGCAGCTATACCCCCATAGACTTGGATCCAAGCAAAGCAGACTACTTTGTAGGACAATACGGGACGACATGGGACGACAATCTGCAGTGGACAAAAGACTATGCACGTCGCGCCCTACGCATGGAGCGCAGACTCGAGCTCGCCATGGAAGGACATCGCTGGTTTGACCTCGTACGCTGGGGTGAAGACTACCTGATGCAGACAATGAATACATAGGGATTGTCGTTTAATTCCAAGAATTTGATATTGATTGACGATGGTATGCCT
>CALZJL010000041.1 GCA_945787625.1 uncultured Prevotellaceae bacterium | reverse complement strand
GTCGGTAGTATGGCGATGCGTAGGGGTATGGTGTCTGTCTTTGCTGTGTGGGTGTCGTCTGTATTGCTGGGTTTGCATGAGAGGATGCTGCAAAGTGCCAATACTATTGCGGGTAGTGTGATGTCGTGGATATGATGGGGTCTCATAGAATGATTTTACCCCCAAAGCTGTGTGCTTCGGGGGTTGGATTTATGTGTTTTCTAATGGGGGATTTTAGCCTTTGATGGCTGCTACGCCTGGCAGTACTTTGCCTTCGATGGCTTCAAGAAGGGCTCCGCCTCCGGTGGAGATGTAGCTGACTTTGTCTGTCAGGCCAAACTTGGTGCAGCATGCTACTGAGTCTCCGCCTCCGATGAGTGAGAATGCGCCTTCGGCTGTGGCTTGGGCTATGGCTTCGCCGATTGCCTTGGAGCCGGCGGTAAAGTCGTCGCACTCGAAGCAGCCGGCAGGTCCGTTCCAAAGTATGGTCTTTGCGCCTCTGATGGCGTCTGCGAACTTCTTGGCGCTGACTGGACCTGCGTCGAGTCCTTCGTACTCTGCTGGGATTGCTTTGGACGGGAATACTTCTATCTTGGCTCCGTCGTTGACTGTGAAGGTCTTGAAGTTGTAGCTGGTGCAGCATACGCTGTCTTCTCCTAATACGAGCTCTACGCCGTTTTCCTTGGCTTTCTTCTCGACTTCGAGGGCTACGTCAAGCTTGTCGAGCTCTACGATTGACTGGCCGATTTCTCCGCCGTGTGCCTTGGCAAATGTGTATGTCATGCCGCCGCAGAGTATGAGCTTGTCTACTTTGCCGAGGAGGTTCTCGATGATGCCTATCTTTGAGGATACTTTTGATCCGCCCATGATGGCTACAAACGGACGCTTGATGTTTGACAGGACGTTGTCTACGGCTTCTACTTCTTTCTCCATGAGGAATCCGAGCATCTTGTTGTCGGCGTCGAAGTAGTCTGCGATGACTGCTGTAGAGGCGTGACGGCGGTGGGCTGTGCCGAATGCGTCCATCACGTAGCAGTCTGCGTATGATGCCAGGGTCTTGGCAAACTCTTTCTGGCTCTCTTTCATGGCTTTCTTGGCGGCTTCGTAGGCTGGGTCTTCCTTGTCGATGCCTACTGGCTTGCCTTCTTCCTCGGGATAGTAGCGGAGGTTCTCAAGCAGCAGTACTTCGCCAGCCTGAAGGGCGGCTGCGGCTTCCTGGGCTTTGGCGCAGTCGGGGGCAAACTTTACTTCGTCTACTCCAAGTGCCTTGGCTACGGCGTCTTTGATCTGACCTAATGAGAGCTCGGGCTTTACTTTGCCTTTGGGCTTGCCCATGTGTGACATGATGATGAGTGCTCCGCCTTGGTCAAGAATGTGCTTGAGGGTGGGGAGTGCACCACGGATACGTGTGTCGTCTGTTATAACGCCTTCTTTCAGGGGTACGTTGAAGTCCACACGTACAATGGCTTTCTTGCCTGCAAAATTGAATTCCTTAATGGTCATTTTGGTAATTGTTTTAATGTTTGTTGTAGTATAATAAATATTCGTATTTTTATCTTTACGCAGTCCAAAGTTACGAATAAGCGCGAACAATTCCAAAAAAATTCTATCATAATTTGGTTTTTGTGGGGAGAATAATATATCTTTGTGTTGAAAATCGCAGTTTGGGTATATGGCAGAATCACGTAATAAGAGGCAACCTAAGGTGGTTGAGGTTCCGAGTATGGATGTTCTTGGTCACAAACAGCCGCAGAATCTGGATATGGAGACTGTGGTGCTTGGTGCGCTGATGAATGAGCAGGATGCTTTTGGGCAGGTGGCTGAGATATTGAAGCCTGAGTGTTTCTATGATCATCGCAACCAGCTTGTCTTTGAGGCTATTCGTGATTTGGCTATACAGCAGAAGCCTGTCGATGTGATTACCGTGGTGGAACAACTGGAGGCTAAGGGTAATCTGACTGAGATTGGTGGTATGGCGTATATCGCGCAGTTGAGTGGGGCTGTGATAAGTAGTGCTCACCTGGAGTATCACGCTCGTATCATACTTCAGAAGTATATTGCCCGACAGCTGATTATGTATGCGAGCCGTATTCAGCAGATGGCTTTTGATCCTGGTACTGATGTGGAGGACTTGATGCAGGAGGCTCAGGGCAGACTGTTCGAGTTGTCGCAGAATAATTCCAAGAAGGACTATACTCAGATTAATCCTGTCATTCAGGAGGCTTACGAGATGCTACAGATTGCTGCTGCTCGTACGGACGGCTTGAGCGGTCTGACTTCGGGATTTGCGCGTCTGGACAAGATTACGAGTGGCTGGCAGGCGAGTGATCTCATCATTATTGCGGCGCGTCCGGCTATGGGTAAGACGGCTTTCGTGATCTCGATGATTAGGAAGATGGCGGTGGACCACAAGATTCCTTGTGCGATGTTTTCACTTGAGATGGCTAACGTGCAGCTGGTGAATCGTCTGATTGTGAACGTTTGTGAGATAACTGGCGAGAAGATCAAATCTGGTCAGTTGGCTCCATACGAGTGGCAGCAGCTGGACAATCGTATCACACAGCTCTATGACGCTCCGATCTATGTCGACGATACGCCTTCGCTGAGCGTGTTTGAACTGCGTACAAAGGCTCGACGGCTGGTACGGGAGCATGATGTGAAGATTATCATGATTGACTATCTGCAGCTGATGAATGCGAGTGGTATGAGCTTTGGCAGCCGTCAGGAGGAGGTTTCTACGATTTCTCGTTCGCTCAAGCAGCTGGCTAAGGAGTTGAACATACCTATCATCGCGCTTTCGCAGCTGAATCGTGGTGTGGAGTCGCGCGAGGGTATTGAGGGCAAGCGTCCGCAGCTGAGCGACTTGCGCGAGTCGGGCGCGATTGAGCAGGACGCGGATATGGTGTGTTTCATTCATCGTCCGGAGTATTACAAGATTTATGAGGACGAGAGAGGGCGTGACTTGCGTGGCATGGCTGAGATTATCATCGCGAAGCATCGTAATGGTGCTGTGGGTGACGTGTTGCTGCAGTTTAGGGGCGAGTATGCGCGTTTTGCGGATCCTGACGAGTCGCAATGGGTGCCTATGCCTGGAGAACAGGGTGGGGAAATTCGCTCGCGTGGACTGTCGGACGAGGAGAAGCGTAGCATGATGGAGATGAATCCGTTTGGCGCTCCTGAGGGTGACGATGTGCCTCCTTTCTGATTTTTTTCTTTCTAAAACGACTCAAAAGTGTATTTTTTTTTGTAATTTTGCGTCGATTTTTTAAGTATGTATACATAATTGAATATTTGATATGAATATCTCTTACAAATGGCTGAAAGACTATGTTGACTTTGATTTGACGGCCGACGAGGTGGCTGCTGCCCTTACCAGCGAGGGACTGGAGGTGGGCGGTGTCGAGGAGGTGCAGACTGTCAAGGGTGGACTGAAAGGACTGTGGGTAGGGCAGGTGATGACTTGCGAGGCTCACCCCAACAGCGACCATATGCACGTGTGTATGGTGGAGGTAGGGCAGGGGAATCCTTCTGGTGCGGAGGCCGGTCCTCTGCAGATAGTTTGTGGTGCTCCCAATGTGGCTGCCGGACAGAAGGTTATCGTGGCTGTCGTGGGTACGAAGTTGTATGATGGCGACGAGGAGTTTACTATCAAGCGTAGCAAACTGCGTGGCGTCGAGTCTTTGGGCATGATTTGTGCTGAGGATGAAATCGGCATTGGTAAAAGTCATGATGGTATCATCGTGTTGCCTGAGGATGCTGTCGTGGGTACGCCTGCTGCTGAATACTACAAGTTGGAGAGCGACTATCTGATTGAGGTGGATATCACTCCAAACCGTGCTGATGCTTGCAGCCACTATGGTGTGGCGCGCGACTTGTATGCCTGGTTGGTACAAAATGGCTACAGGACTGCTCTGCATCGTCCTTCGTGCGATGGTTTTGTCGTGGATAATACTGAGCTTGAGATTCCTGTGCGTGTTGTGGCTTCTGAGGCTTGTCCGCGCTATTGTGCGCTGACGCTGAAGGATTGTGTTGTCAAGGAGAGTCCCGAATGGCTGAAGAATCGTCTCTCTGTCATCGGCTTGCGTCCTATCAACAATATCGTCGACATTACTAATTATATCATGATGGCATATGGACAGCCTTTGCATTGCTTTGATGCTGATATGATTGAGGGTAATGAGGTTGTTGTAAGGACTATGCCTGAGGGTACTCCGTTTGTGACTCTCGATGGTGTGGAACACAGACTGAGCGAGCGGGACTTGGCTATATGTAATGCTGTGGAGCCTATGTGTATCGCTGGTGTGTTTGGGGGAAAGGGTAGTGGTACGTATGAGTCTACGAAGAATGTCTTGCTCGAGAGTGCTTATTTCAATCCTACTTGGATACGCAAGAGTAGCAGACGTCATGGATTGCAGACTGATGCTTCGTTCCGCTTTGAGCGCGGTATCGACCCTAACGGACAGATCTATGCCTTGAAACAGGCTGCTATCATGGCGAAGGAGTTGGCTGACGCCAAGGTGAGCATGGAAATTGTTGATGTTTATCCTGAGCCTATCAAGAACTTTGTCGTTGATTTGCGTTATGATTATGTTGATATGCTCATCGGCAAGCATATTCCTGCTGTGACGGTCAAGTCTATCTGCCAGAGTCTGGAGATGATTGTGCTGGAAGAGAGTGGGGAAGGGCTGAGACTTGAGATTCCGGCTTATCGTGTGGACGTGCAGCGTCCGTGTGATGTGGTCGAGGAGATTCTCCGTATATATGGCTACAACAATATCGAGATTCCTACTACGGTCAAGTCTTCGCTCTCTGTCAAGGGGGAGGCTGACAAGAGCCACAAACTTCAGAATCTGGTGGCAGAGATGCTGGTGGGCAATGGTTTTCATGAGATTCTTAACAATTCGTTGCAGAAGGGTGCCTATTGTGAGGGTCTTGACAGCTATAGAAGCGAGAATAGCGTGCGTCTGCTCAATCCTTTGTCTAATGATCTGAATTGCCTGCGTCAGACTCTGTTGTTTGGCGGTTTGGAGAGTATTGGACGTAATGCCGCACATCGTATGCCTTCGCAGCGTATGTTTGAATTTGGCAATTGCTATCATTTTGATGCTTCGCGCAAGTGCCCTGACATTATCCCGGGTGTTAGCCAGAGTCGTGATCCTGAGGTCATCAAGCATGTGCTCGATGCTTATAGCGAGGAGGCTCATATGGGGCTGTGGGTGACGGGCAAGCGTGTGTCGGGCTCATGGATTCACGCCGACGAGGATAGCTCGTTTGCTGAGCTGAAGGCTTATGTCATGAATGTACTACAGCGTATTGGCGTCCAGATGGGTGGTATAGTGTTTGCCGATGGTACTGAGGATATCTTCGACAAATCTCTTGAGGTGCGCTCTCATGGTGGCAAGGTTCTTGTCAAGATGGGTGTTGTGTCGCATTTGCTGCTCAAGCAGTTTGACATCGAGAATGCTGTTTACTATGCTGACCTCAACTGGAAGTTGCTGATGAAGCAAATCAAGGGGCAGGTCGTAAAATATCATGATATTAGCAAGTTCCCTGCTGTCAGTCGAGACCTTGCTTTGCTGCTCGACGAGAATGTGGAGTTTGCGAAAATCGAAGAGATTGCGTATAGGACTGAGAAGAAGCTGCTCAAGGCTGTAAACCTGTTTGACGTTTACGAGGGCAAGAATCTGCCTAAGGGCAAGAAATCGTATGCTGTCAATTTCATTTTGCAGGACGAGACGAGGACTCTCAACGACAAGGCCATCGAGGCTGTGATGAACAAGTTGATTTCGCAACTCAAAGGTCAGCTCGGTGCTGAACTGAGATAGATTACTTAATATTATTCACTATTCATTATTTATAAAAAATGGGAAGAGCTTTTGAATATCGCAAAGCGACTAAATTGAAGAGATGGGGCCATATGGCCAAGACCTTTACACGTCTGGGCAAACAGATTGCTATAGCAGTCAAGGCTGGTGGTCCAGAGCCGGAAAACAATCCAAGTCTGCGTTCGGTCATCGCAGTATGCAAACGCGAGAATATGCCCAAGGATAATATCGAGCGTGCTATCAAGAACGCTATGGGCAAGGACACGAGCGACTACAAGTCTGTCACATACGAGGGATATGGTCCTCATGGCGTGGCTGTCTTTGTGGACACTCTGACGGACAATACTACACGTACCGTGGCTGATGTGCGTTCTGTGTTTAACAAATTCTCGGGCAATATGGGTACTACGGGGTCTCTCTCGTTCTTGTTTGACCACAAGTGTGTGTTTACGTTCAAGAAGAAGGCTGATATGGATATGGATGACTTTGTTCTTGAGATGATTGACTATGGTGTAGACGAGGAGTTTGACGAGGAGTTTGACGAGGAGAAGGGCGAGACCACAATCACTATCTATGGTGAGCCTACGAGCTACAACGAAATACAGAAGAAACTCGAGGCTGACGGCTATGAGGAGGTAGGTGGTGAATTCACGTACATACCCAATGACCTAAAAGAGGTAACTGCCGAACAGCGTGAGACCATCAACAAGATGGTAGAGCGTCTTGAGGAGTTTGACGATGTACAGACGGTCTATACCAACATGAAACCTGAGGAGTAGTACGTACTAAAGTTTTTTTCTGACAGCCATGTCCTGACGATTTGTATGTTGCCACTTACGGCTTGTATGTCTGGAGAGCGACTACAAATCGTCAGATTTTCTTTCTACTGCCTATTATATCATGAGAAACTTTTCATACTTCTGCGTATTGTTTGCCGTACTCACGACTGTCTTTGGCTGTAAGTACGAGACTTACTTCGAAAAAATCCAAAGACAAGCTAAGGAGTATACCGAACTGAAATGTCCGTATCATATCGACGAATATACCATCATGGACAGCAAGGAGTTTAGCGTTGAAGACTCGACTTTGATTTTTAATTATACCGTACGTGATAGACTTGATGATAAAAGCATTTATTCAAGCCTTTTGGTTGAAGAGTTTCGAGAGAAGACTCTTATGAGTCTGAAAGGAGATTTATCGTGCAAATCGATGAAGGAGAGAGGTATAAAATTCTCATACCGTTATCGCTCGGAGACTACAGGAAAAATACTTCTCAGCATTACATTCACACGTGAGGATTACGAGTGAAAAAGCGGCAATTCTGCCATAATTATTGTATCGAATACACCCAAAATAGCTAAAACAATGTGATTTTATGATATTTAGGGCATAAAATTTTACTTTTTTCTTGGTCATATCATTAAATTATATTAACTTTGTAGCGGAGATTAGGAAATCTCATTTAGGTATTGAATTATTAACAGCAAAAATTGTTTGAAATGATTGAGAAGATTGGTAGTGTTGCAGGTGCTGTTTGGACAGCCCTCAGCGAGAACGGCGCAATGAGTGCAAAGGACCTTAAGAAGGCTGCAAAGATTAAGACCGACAAGGAGCTTTATCTGGCTATGGGCTGGTTGGCTCGTGAGGACAAGCTTGTTGTAGTCGAAGAGGGTAAGGACATCACTCTTTCTTTGAAGTAATCTTGTCAGGCGCGCGCCTGAGATTAAGTCAAGCCCGAGGTCATTTTTGTACTTCGGGCTTGACTTGTGTATGTAAAGTCTTCAACTTTGGCAAAACAGTCAATATCCCGACAGCAATGAGTATCATTGCCGCTCCCGAAAGACTGAATATACTACATGGCTCGCCCAAAATCATTATCCCGACAGCCATAGCTGTAAGGGGCTCAAACGCTCCGAGAATGGCAACTATGGTACTGTTTATGAGTTTGAGGGATATTGTCACACATATATTGCTCAATGCGGTCGGCACGAGGCCAAGCAAGAGCAGATTGTACCAGCATTCATAATCTGATGTGATTTGTATGCTACCATTGACGGCAAGACTATAAGCAGAGAGCAGAAGCATACCTATGAAAAACACATAAAATGTCAGTTTCAGACTCGCTATCTCTCTCACCTTCAGACGAGGCAGAAGTATGAGATAAAGGGCGTAGAAAACTCCCGAAGCGAGTCCCCACAAGAGTCCTTTGACAGAGAATGTACCATCTTGAGAGAATACGCCTGTCATCATCATGACACCTATGGTTGCAAGAACAATGCTTGAGCTGATACGCCACGAGAATCTGTCGCCAAGAAACATAAGGCCGATTATTGCACACCATATTGGATCGGTATAAACAAGCGCGGTAGCGATACCTGACGACAGATACTTATATGATTCGAGCGTCGTGATTGAACACATCGTATAGAGTGAAGACAAAATTACGATACGCCACAATTGTGAAAATGAAATTCTCATCTTAGTCTGTCTCATGAGCAGCACCAAAAGCATAATTGCTGAGCCGAATAGATAGCGATATACAAGTATGCTGATATTATCCATCCCAGCAGCAATAACCGGTATGGAAAACAAAGGTATAAGTCCGAATGAGATTCCGGATACAATTCCATTCAAAACTCCACGGGTCTGATTGTTCATTCTCTGTAATTTATCATTATATATAGTTAAGTTTAATTCTCAAAGCCTTATTATTTCAAAGCCTTATAACCTTATAATCTCATAACCTTACAACCTCATAACCTCATAACCTCAACAATAGTGATTATGTTTAGTAGAGGTTAGGAGAACCCAC
>CALZJL010000040.1 GCA_945787625.1 uncultured Prevotellaceae bacterium | reverse complement strand
CCGGCGGTTAGCATGAGATAGCCGAGGTTCATCCATACGCTGACTTTGCCGCTGATCATCAGGGGAAGTAGGATGATTATGGGTATGATGAGCAGTATGGTGTTGAAGTAGTATTTGGCTCGTAGGAGTTCGTAGATGCTTTCGCGGCGCGACATGAGGCAGTCTATGTAGTTGCCTTCGTAGCACATGATGACGATGAGTGTCATCATGCCCAGTACGATATAGTCGTAGAGGCAGATGAAGGAGGTCATGAACCATGTGTCGTAGATGTCGGTAAAATATTGTAGTCCGGAGAGCATGAGCATACACCCAAGGCCGACGAGAAATTGCATGCGTACTTGCTTGTTGCGGGTGCGGAGCTTGATTTCCATCTTCATGTATTCGCCGAGTGAGCCCCATCGGTTGAGCCAGGTCATCTGCGAACTGGGTTTGACTTTTACTTCTTCGACGTTTGCTACTTCGTCGTTGAGCATGCTCAGTTGTAGGCGGTAGTTTGCCCAGTACCAGAGGGCGATTAGTACTGCGACGATGACGAAGGGTAGGGGATTGCATAGGGCTGCTTCGTACATCCAGCGGGTGCAGGGCATGTCGAGGGGATTCTTGTCGGGTATGGTCATCGTGGCTATGATGCTGCCGTGTATGGCTGCGGGGAGGAGTATCCAGAGTATGTGTTTCATGCATAGCGCGCGGGTGAAGAGGTACATGTAGCCGTTGGCTACGAGCATCATCCACCATAGCAACAGCCATAGCGTGAGTCCGCCCCAACCGAGTAGGGGGCGGACTGCCTGTATGCCGAAGGGTATGAGCATCAGCCCCCAAAACATGTTGCCTGCTGTGAGGCCTGACTTGCTGAGGTATGTGTGCATGAGAAATTTCTTGCTTACGGGGAGCAGTCGGAAGGGACGTACTTGCTGGGCTGGGGTCTCTTGGAGTATGAATCTGACCCAAAAGTCGCAGATGATTATCCATAGGAAGTATCCGTCAAATACGTGGAATGCTGCTACTCCGTAGTATGCTTTGCTCATGCCTATGGGCAATATTGCTCCGAGAAAGAGCAATATTGCTCCGTAGTATAGTATCATGAACCAGGCGAGGAACTTCATGAACTTGTTCTTTTCGAACATGGGGTGACGTTTGTCTTTGAGTTCGTCGAGCTGGTTGATGAGTTTGTAGAGTTGGTATTTTCTCATTTATTTTATTACTACGTCAAAGGGCATGCGGGCTTGTATGGGGTTCATGTTGCGTAGGTTCTTGTAGATGGAGTAGCCGCTGTAGTACTCGCCGAGGGTCTCGCGTATCTGGCTGTCGAGGTAGCCGCTCTTGCTTTTGTTGAACATGGCTGTGAACGGGTTCTCGTCGTCTTGGGGATATGGTACTGCGCGGTATTCCTTGAGTTTTGCAAGCTTGGAGGCTGCCGTTATGGCGTCTTCGAGATTTCCTATCTTGTCGACGAGGCCTATCTTCAGTCCTTGACGGCCTGTCCATACGCGTCCTTCGCCTATGACTTTGACGCTGTCTTGAGGGATACCGCGACCTTCTGCTACTCGGCGGGTAAACAGGTCGTAGCCGTCCTCTACCATGGACTGGAGCATGGCGCTTTCTGCTTCGTTGAACGGGCGTCCAAGATTGGCTCCTAAGTCGCTCATCTTGTTGGTCTTGACTCCGTCAAATCTTACTCCAAGTTTGTCGGTGATCAGCTCGCTTGCGTCGGGTATCATGCCAAAGATGCCGATGGAGCCTGTCAGTGTGGTGTTTTCGGCATATATCTTGTCGGCTGGGCAGCTGATGTAATAGCCTCCGCTTGCTGCGAGTCCGCCCATGCTGACTACTACGGGTTTTTCTTTTTTGAGCAGCATGATCTCGCGCCATATCTGCTCGCTGGCATAGGCGCTGCCTCCTGGCGAATTCACGCGGATGACTACGGCTTTGATGTCGTCGTCTTTGCGGAGTTGCTGCAGGTCGTTGACCATCTTTGAGCCGACAATCTGGTGTTCTTGTGAGAAGCCTCCTTGGGCTGCGATGTCGACTATCTCTCCGTAGGCGTAGTATACTGCTACTTGGTCGTCGACTTTGTCGTCGAGGCTTTCGCTCTTGGCCATGTCGTCGATGGTGGTGAATATGAGTTCGTCATCGTCGTCGTCAAGACTCATCTTTTTGCGAAGTGTTTCTTTGACTTCGTCTATATAGCACAGACGGTCTACGAGTCCTCCTTCGACACTTGTCTCGGCTTTTGCTATGACGGTCAGTGTGTCTGCCAGCGAATTGAGTGCGGCTTCGCTGCGCTTACGGCTCTTGGAGACGTCTTTGAGCACTTGGCTCCATACGTCGCCGAGATAGGAGCTTATCTGTTCGCGGTTGGCGTCTGACATCTCTGTGCAGATGTAGGGCTCAACGGCACTTTTGTATGTGCCGACTTTGAATACTTGCATCTTCACGCCGAGCTTGGCAAGGGTTTCCTTGAAAAACATCAGTGTCGATGCCATGCCGCTGAAGTCTACGCTGCCGCTGGGGTTGAGGAGCACTTCGTCGGCGGCAGATGCTATGTAGTAGCTCATCTTGGAGTATCGGTCGCCGTAGGCAATGACCCATTTGCCGCTCTTCTTGAACTTCACGATGGCCTGACGCAATTCCTGCGCCATGGCGGGTGATGAGCCCAGGATGCCGGCTTCGATGTAGACTCCTTTTACTTTCTCGTTTTTGGCTGCTTTGTCGAGGGCTGTGAGGGCGTTGTCAAGTGCGATGCCTTCTGCTTCTTCGCCCATAATCATGGCGAGGGGATTGCTCTCGGCTCGCTCTTGCATCGTGCCGCTTAGATTGATCTTGAGTATGCTGTTGTCCTTGATGGGTGAGGACATGCCTTCGTTGATCATCATGCCTGCCAATGACAAAATTGACAGAATCGAGATTATCATAAAAGTCAGGAACAGTCCGACGACTGTTCCTAACACTATTTTCATGAATTCTTTCATACTATGGTGTGGCTTTTCTGGTTATTTCAACACTCCAAGTTCTTTGCCTACTTTGATGAAAGCTGCGATACACTTGTCGAGGTGTATGCGGTCGTGACCGGCGGATATCTGTACGCGTATGCGTGCTTGTCCTTGGGGTACTACGGGGTAGAAGAAGCCTGTGACGTAGATGCCTTCTTCCTGCAGGGCGGCTGCAAACTTTTGACTCAAGGGGGCGTCGTAGAGCATGACGGCGCAGATGGCACTCTGTGTGGGCTTGATGTCAAAGCCGGCTTCTATCATCTTGTTGCGGAAGTACTCTACGTTGGCTACGAGCTTGTCGTGTATCTCGTTGCTCTCATCGAGAATGCGGAAGGTCTCGATGGCTGCTCCTACTACTGAGGGTGGGATGGAGTTGGAGAAGAGGTATGGGCGTGAACGCTGGCGTAGCATGTCGATGATTTCTTTGCGGCCTGTGGTGAAGCCGCCTACGGCGCCGCCGAAGGCTTTGCCGAGGGTGCCTGTATAGATGTCTACACGGCCGTATGTGTTGTAGAACTCGCTGACTCCGCGACCTGTGGCGCCTACTACGCCGGCTGAGTGGCTCTCGTCGACCATGACGAGGGCGTCGTATTTCTCTGCGAGGTCGCAGATCTTGTCCATGGGGGCGACGTTGCCGTCCATGGAGAAGACGCCGTCTGTCACGATGATGCGGAAACGCTGCTCTTGGGCTGCCTGGAGCTGCTTCTCAAGGTCTGCCATGTCGGCGTTGGCGTAGCGGTAGCGCTTGGCTTTGCACAGGCGTACGCCGTCGATGATGGAGGCGTGGTTGAGGGCGTCTGAGATGATTGCGTCGTCTGCTGTCAGAAGGGGCTCAAATACGCCACCGTTGGCGTCAAAGCAGGCTGCATATAGAATGGTGTCTTCGGTCTTGAAGAAGCGGCTGATGGCTGCTTCAAGTTCTTTGTGGGTATCTTGGGTTCCGCAGATGAAGCGTACGGAGCTCATGCCGTAACCGCGCTTGTCCATCATCTCTTTGGCTGCCTTTATGAGGCGTGGATTGTTGCTGAGTCCGAGATAGTTGTTGGCGCAGAAGTTGAGGACTTCCTTGCCGGCTACTTGGATGGCTGCTTGTTGTGGACTCTCGATGAGTCGTTCGTTCTTGTACAGCCCTGCTTCTTTGATTGAAGCTAACTCTTTTTGCAAATGCTCTTGAAATTTTCCGTACATAGTAATTTGATGTTAGGTTTGTGATGTTTTTATGCGCAAAGTTACAAATAAACGGAAACAATTCCAAAAAAAAAATTATTTTTGATGTGGTATTGTCGTGCTCGGGGGGCTTTTGTGCCGCTCTGGGACTGTTTGTCTGACGGTGGGGCTTATTGTCGGGACTCGAGGGTGAATGTTATGCTGAGTCCTTGCCCTTCGGGGGTGGACTGTGCGGTGATTGTGCCGTGATGGGCGTTTACTGCGTTTTTGACTATGGCGAGTCCTAATCCTGTCCCTCCGAGTTTGCGGGAGCGGCCTTTGTCTACTCGATAGAACCGTTCAAACAGGTGGGGGAGGTGTTCGGGTGAGACTCCGCAGCCGTTGTCGGCGAAGGTAAAGGTGCCTTGGTCGTATGTGATGGTGATCTGGGTGGCGCCTGTTGCGTAGGCCAGGGCGTTGTCGGTAAGGTTGCGGAAGATGCTGTAGATTGTGTCTTCTGGCTGTGCGAGGGGGGACTCTATGATGATATGGGTGGGAAGGTGTAGTTTGCAGGTGATGTGCTTTTCTTCGAGTTGTAGTGATAGGTCGTCTATGACGCTGTGGACGATGGGTACGACGTCTATAAGTGTGCGTTTGTGGTGTTGGCTGGTCAGGGTGGGACATTCGTCAAGCTTTGTCAACTGGGCCATGTCGAGGAGTAGCTTGTTCATGCGCTGGCTTTGGGCGTAGCAGCGTATGAGAAAGTGCTGGCGTGTGTCTTCGGACATGTCTGGGTGGTCCAGGATGCTTTCGAGATAGCCGTGGATGCTTGCTGCGGGGGTCTTGAGCTCGTGGGCGGCGTTTTGGGTTAGTTGGCGTTTGAGGCGTTGCTTGTCTTCTTCGCTGTGGCGTAGTTTCCAGTATAGCTGTATGATGGTATGTGAGATGTCTCCGAGTTCGTCGTCGGGTAGGCTGCGCTCGAGTTCGTGGTCGAGGGGGGTGCCTTCTTCGGCTTTCTTGGCAAACTCTCTGAGGCAGCTGATGTGCTTGCCGATGCGGTGTGTGGTGGTATAGAGTACGATGCCGAGCAGTATGGTCAGGGCAATGGCAAAGTATAGGTATGTGGGGTCGGCCTTGAGGGTGCGTGTGAGCTCGGCGGAGTAGGGTGTGGCTGCGCGTATGATGATGTCGCCAAAACGGGTGGCTGAGTAAAAATAGGTCTCGTTGGTGGATGCTGAGGTGCGCTTGATGTCGTAGCCGTTGCCGTTGCTGAGGGCTTGCTGTATCTCTGTGCGCAAGAGGTGATTGCCCATCGAGTCGGTATTGTGTTCGTGGCTGTCGAGCAGGACGCGGCCTTGTGTGTTGATGATGGTGATGCGAAGTCCTTCGAGGTTGTGACGCTTCAAATATTTGTCGAAGGCATGGGCGTCGAGGAGGCTGTCCCGACCGAGGGTCTGCATCATCTCGTAGGCGTACATTTGGAGCCTGGAGTGCATGATGTCTGTCTTGTAGAAACGCTCGCGCTGGTATTGGTATGCGCTGAACGAGGCGGCAAACAGAAGGTATAGGCCTCCGATGCTGACGAGGAGTTTTTTCTGAAAGGTGTTGGAGTGAAACATGTGGCTCTGCGGATAGGGGGGAGGGATTGCTTATTTCTCGAAATAATATCCGTATCCGATGCGTGTCTTGATGTGCTTGCCTGTCGAGCCGGTCTTCTTGCGTAGGCGTGTGATGTTGACGTCTACGGTGCGGTCGAGTACTATGGTGTCGCTCGGCCAGCATCGTGCGAGCAGTTCTTCGCGCGAGAATGCTGTGCCTGGATGTCGGAGGAAGAGACTGAGCAGTTCGAACTCAAGCTTGGTGAGCATGAGCTGCTCGGAACCGAGGGTGGCGGTCTTTGACGAGAGGTTGAGGGTCAGGTCTTCGTAGGTCAGGAGTGACTCTCCGTCGGATAGGCTGTGCTCTGCGGAGGGAGTGCGTGAGCTCACTCGGCGTAGTACTGCGTTGACTCGGGCTTTCACTTCTTTGATGCTCAGGGGCTTGGCGATGTAGTCGTCGGCTCCGATGTCAAGTCCTTTTACGGTGTGGTCTTCGTCGTCGAGGGCTGTGATGAAGATGATGGGAATGTGGGCGGTCTGGGGTGAGGCTTTGAGCTGACGTGCCATCTGAAAACCTGACATGCCTTCCATCATCACGTCGAGCAGTATGAGGTTGGGGAGCTTGGCTGGATTTTCTGCCTGAATCCGTGCGATGGTGCGTAGTGCTTCTTCTGCGGAATTGGCGGTCACTACTGAATAGCCTTCCGTAACGAGATTGAACTGTAGTATCTCGCAGATGTCTTGTTCGTCGTCAACAACCAGAATGTTCATCGTCTTGTGTCTTTTGTGGTTTTACCGTGGCAAAGGTAATATTTTATCTTGTAATATGTGTGTATGTGTGTGTTAAAATCTTGTTACAAGATATTGTATCGCTATCACGACAAGCGTAAGGGCTTCGGCAAGGGGTAGGGCTGACCATAGGCCTTCTCCTCCGAATGCGAGTGGCAGGAGCATGAATGCGGGGATGGCAAAGACGAACCCTCGTAGCAGGGTATAGAGGCTTGCCTTGGTGGCGGCTTCGGTGCTTTGCAGGTATCCGATGAAGACGATGTTGAGGGCTATGAACAGGAATGATGACGAGAATAGGGGCAGACCGTCGCTACAGAGGGCGTGAGCGTTGCAGTGAGGGGGTAGGAAGACGGTAGCTATGTGTCCTGCACCGGATATCATCAGCAGCATGCCGAGGGCTCCTGTCAGGGTGGCTGTAATCAGGGCTATGAGGAGTGCCTGGCGTAGTCGTGCCTGGTTGTTCTGTCCATGGGCAAAACTGATGACGGGCTGTATGCTTTGCACGATGGCGTTGCCCATCATGAATACTATGGGGAGACAGTAGCAGGCTACGCTGTATGCTGCTACTCCGTCTTCGCCAAGGTATCGCGCAAATTCATAATTGCCCATGATAATTACTGATGCTATGGCGATGTCGCCTGCAAAGGCTGAGAATCCGATTTTGCTCTGGTATCGGAGATTGCGCAATGTCAGGGTCATGCTCGTGCGGGTCATTTTGATGCGGCTGAGGTGGATAGTGTGTGTCTTGGTGATGAGAAACCACATCAGTGGGATATTGCCGAGACTGAATGCTGTGGTCGTGGCGATGGCTGCGCCTTCTAACCCCATCTGGCAGGGGAAGATGAGTATGTAGTCCAGCAAAATATTGAGCATTGCCATGGCACAGTTCATGGTCATGGCAAAGCGGGGGTGACCGTCAAGGCGGACTGCAAACATTCCTGTCATTCCGGTCATGTTGAAGGGCATCAGTATCGCAATCCATTTGAGATATGAGCATGCCAGGGGAACGAGCCTGTCGGTACACCCGAACAGGTAGCAGGTCTCAAGTGGGAAGAGCGTGATAAGCAGCATGAGTACTATTCCTGTCATGAATGAGGCTCCGATACCTTGTGTAATATTGAGGTTGGCGGCGTGCGGATTGTTTCGCGACAGATGTATGCTTGCTACTACGCTTGACCCGATGCCGAACATCAGTCCTACGCCTCCTGAGATGAGGAATAGAGGGGCGACTATATTGACGGCGGCTAAGGCGTCGCTGCTCACGCCGTGCCCTACGAATGCTCCGTCGGTGATGTTGAGCACGACCATCGAGACCATGCCTATGAGCGTGGGGAAAAACATGCGGCCAAATACTCGTCTCACGGGGTCTTTGGCAAAGTCGATTGCGTCCCTATTGTCTCTCATATGGGAAATTTGTTAAGTACTTCTGCTATCCCTCCTTCGTCGACGGAGGTGGTTATTATGTCGGCTGCGGCCTTTACGGTATCGGACGCATTGCCCATGGCTACACCGATGCCTGCGTGGCGTAGCATGTCGATGTCATTGCCTCCATCTCCGAAGGCCATGGTCTCGCTGATGTCAATGTTATAGTGACGACATATCTGGTCTATGCCGTAGGCCTTGCTCGTCCCGCTGCAGATACAGTCGGCAAAGGCTGGGTGCCAGCGCGCTATGTCACAGCCTGGTATGAGCTCCTCCTTGACGCGCTTCTCTTCGTCTGTGGTAAAGAACGCTATGGCTTGCATCACTTCCATACCCCGTACTGTTTCGGGCTCTACTTCACGTGGCAGTCCGATATTGAGAATCTTGAAGGTCTCCTGATATACTGGGGTCGCAGCGCGTGTGTTAATGCTTACTGCCGTGTCGTTGTTGACGAAGACTATCGCCATGGGGTGAGGCGTGGCGTCGTCGATGAGGCGGTCTATATCCTCATGGGGGACGAGCCTCTTGCTGATGATTCTCCCCTCTGCTGTAGTGCAGCAACCTCCGTTTACGCTCACGATGCCGTCGTACTCGAGCTCTCCCAGATTGTTTATAAACGGTAGTGGACGCCCTGTGGCGATGAATATTTTTATGCCGCTGCGACGCACGCGATGTATTGCTTCGATGGCAGACTCTGGTATGCGGTGGGTCTCGAATGAGACCAGCGTGCCGTCGATATCAAAGAATATCGCCTTGATGTTGTTATACAT
>CALZJL010000039.1 GCA_945787625.1 uncultured Prevotellaceae bacterium | reverse complement strand
TTCACTATAATCTCCGAGGGATTGGTGCGCAAGATGATGCGAATGTGCCACACGACGATGAGGGCTATCAGGGCGATGACGACGAGTGCGCCCATGAGACAGGGAATAAGGGGAGAAGTGTCGGCACTCTCCCATGCCTGCCGGGTCATCATATCCTCGGCGAACATCATGCTGTGGAACAGCGTGGCCACGGGGAGGGCGATGACGAGCGAGAGTGCTACGATCAGCAGATAGATGCGTCCGAAGAGGCGGTAGATGTCGCGGCTCTTGGCTCCGCAGACTTTGCGTATGGCTACTTCTTTCTGGCGCGAACGGGTGTCGAGGGCTATGGTGCTATAGATGCTCATGGCGCAGATGATGAGGCTGACGATGCCGAGAATCCAGCCTACGAGGCGTGTATTCTCAAACACTGCTGCCTCGCTGCTCATGCTATGGTGGAAGTTGTGCACCATAGGGTGCTTTATGTCGGGGTCTACGCGACGACAGACTTCCTCCGCTTGGCGCATGAGGGACTGGTATTTGCCTTCTTGGGGGACAAGGACGAAGTTCACTGTATGAACCTCAATGTCAGGAAGAACCATGATGTTGAGTTGACGGTCCTGATAGGGTATATGCGGTATCGTTCCTGCAATGGGAAGCTCCATATCCTCGCCGTATATCCCCCATCGTCTGAAGTTCAGCGTGCCGGCTGATACCAGTCTTGCTCTGCGCAATTTCTCGTAGGTGCTGTCGTTGACGAGCAGGCACGGACCTGCGCAGGCGGACTTCTGCAGCCACTTTACGGGCAGACGGTAGAAGGAAATCACGGAGGTGTCGGCAGTACACAGGAAGGGCAGGTGTCCCTTGTCGTCAAAGGCGGCCATTGCTTCGGGACTGTCTGTAATTTCCTTGGGGGCAAGATAGTAGTCTGTGTGTGCTATCATCTTCTTCAGACTGGGTAGCTGAGACATCTCCTGACGTAGGGTTTCTAAATGTCCTGGCTCTTGTGCATCGTAGGCACTAAGGAGGAGACTTTCCTTGTAGAAATCTTTGTCGTCGGGCAGGTGGTAGATCTGCAGCATCTGTCCTGACCATCGGGTCATGGAAAACATGACGCAAACGAAGATGGTGCTGATGACTACCTGAAGTCCAAGCATCACATTGCGAAACAGGTGTGTGCGGCTGCTTCGCATGTGGGAGACCATTCCTTGCTCTGCCTTGCAGATGCGGGCCATTGATACCCAGATGGTCAGACCGCATACTGCGAGTAGCAGGAGACCGACTGAGAGGCTGTTGGCTGCAAGGTCATGGACGGTGAAGGACAGTCCGCTCATTACGGTGTACAACTGTGTGTACAGGAAGTGTTCCACCCAGCTGCCCGTGAGCATGGCTACCGCCACCGATGCCAGTACTACGAGTAGCACTTCGGTCAGGAGTAGGCGAAAGAGCTGGCTGCGGCGTGCTCCGTGGGTGATGCGTAGGGCTATCTCGCGCCTGCGCATCCAGAAGAGCTGTACTTCCATGCGGAGAAAGCCGATGAGGGCGGCAATGAGTATGAGCGCGCCTGCCAGATGGATCAGCGTCTGGCTAATGACAATGTCCTTGACGTTGCTTCGTGACATTGCTTCGTTAAGTGTAGCCTTTAGGCCTAAGGGCTTCAGACGGGTGTCGAGCTCGTCTGCGAATTGCCGCTCCGTGCAGCCCGCTCGCAGTACTACCATCATCTCTGGGGCATAAATCATTTCGGTGTCGTCATTGTCGTACGCCCCACACAGGTCGCTCTCTATCTCGCCGAGGGCATAATAGAAGTAATCGTTTTCGAGCGTCGGTTCGTAGACTGAGAGGTCGTCAAACACGTCGACTATCGTCAGGGGCATGGGAATGAGGTCTCTGGTGCTGGTGACGATAGCTCCCACTGGGTTAGCATCGCCAAACAGTCTGTTTGATTCCTCACGGCTGATGACGGCCTCGCCTGTCTTCAGTCTGTCGATGGGGTGGCCTGTGATGGCGGAGCGAATACCCATGAGGTTGAAGTAGTCTGGGTCGATGATGGCGTGGCGCATTATGGACTTCTGCGTCGTGGAGTCACATAGCTGAAACTTCATAATGGTGTATTGACACATGCCGTTGGGCACGGCCATGCGCTCTGCGCTCCTCGGTCCTCCATCGCGCTTGAGGGCAAGGAGGACGTCGCGAGTGAAGCATGGGGCTGGCTTGTTCCTGTCCTTGGTGCCTCCTATGGGCACGCTGTCGCCTATCTGTGTGAGACTCACGGCAAAGCTGCGCTCATAGTAGGGTTGCCTATAGATGCTGGGGAATGTAATCCTCGACACCGTGGCGTGGGCAAAGGCGAGCGTGACGATGCCGATGGCGATGCTCAGCACGGAGATGGTGGTCTGCAGCTTGTATTTCATGAGGTTGCGTAGGGCAACCTTGAGGTTGTGGGATATCATTTTTTTGTCGTTTGGGGCTTTTTGTTATTTGGTTGGGTGTTTGTTGTTTGGTTGGGTGTTTTGTGGTATGTCTTTGGTTGTTGAGCTCCAGACGATCCAACCAAACAACTTAACAACAAAACAACAAAACAACAAAATTCACTCTATCACCAGCTCCTCCGTGTCGCCGAGCTTGTCGTAGCCGCTTACGAGTACTTTGTCGCCTGGCTTCAGGCCTGAGAGGATTTCGTATTGCTGGGGGTTCTGCCGGCCTATTTCTATGGGTGTCTTGCGTGCGATATGGCCGTCGGGCGAGAGACGGTAGATCCAGCGTCCGGCGGTGTGTGGGTAGAAGTCGCCGCGGGGTATGATGAGGGCGGTCTCGGGGCGGTCCAGTTCTATTTGTATGCGGTAGCTCTTGCCCAGACGGATATTGGTGGGCTGACTGGCGGTGAAGACGAGCTCGCAGGTGAAGGAGCGGTCTTTGACCTCGGGAACTACTTTGCTGATGCGCAAGGGGTACTTGTGATCTTGATGTTGTATGCTGGCTGGCAGCCCTGTGGTGATGCGGTCGATGTAGTACTCGGAGAGCGTGGCTCGCACTTTGTATTCGGTGAGCACTTTGATTTCCCCTATGCTCGTGCCTGATGCGATTTGCTGCCCCAGGGTGACGTTGAGGAAACTGAGTTGCCCGTCTACGGTGGCTCGCACGGCGAGGTTGTCGATGCGGCGTGCCGTACGGGTGTGTCTGCGCATGGAGGCTTGGCGGTTGGTTTGGACTATCTCGCGCCTGAGGTGCGTGCAGACGGAGTCGTGGTGGAGGCTTTGCTGCTGTAGTTCTGCTTTCTTGCGCTGGTGGTGGTAGTTTTCTTCGAGTACTTCCAGCTCGGCTTTGCTTTTGATGCCCATCTGGCATTCTTCGCGGCTTTGCTGTAGGGTCTTTTCGAGTGAGGCTATCTGGTGGGCGGCGTCGAGTGCTTGCTGGCGGAGGGTGAGGGTGTGTTGCTCCATCTCTATCTCTTGCTCGCGGTAGTTGAGCTGTTGGTTTTCCCACTCTGCTTGTTCTTCGTCGATGGTGCGGAGCAGTTCGGGGTTGGCGAGAAGGAGTATGGTGTCGCCTTTGTGGAGTATGGTGCCTTCCTCGGCTGCGATGTGTTCTACGGTACCGCTCTCTTGGGCATTGAGCTTTACGGTCTGTATGGGGCATACGTGGCCTTCTACGTCGAGGTATTCCATGAAGGGGGCTTCGACGGCGTGGGCTATCGGGTATTCGTGGGCTTCTATCTGCTTGAGCTGCGGTCTGAGTGAGAGTATGATGACGTAGATGGCGAAGGCGAGGGTGGCTGTGCCTGTGAGGATGTGGCTGAGGTACTTCTTGTACCAGGGGCGGGGCTTGAGCTGTATGTCCATTTTGGGTTTCATTCCATGGCCTTCTTCAACTGTTCCATGTCGGCATTGAAGTTGTGGAAGCCGTTGATGCGGTATTTTTCGTTTACGAGGCGTCCGTCGGGGGTGATGGTTTCGTAGTGTGGTATGGCGTTGAAGCGGAAATATTCTTGCAGGTGGCGAAACTCGGTAATGGGGAGACATATCGTCTCTTCGTCGGCGAGCCATTCTTGTACGTATTTGTGGTATGCCTCGCTTCCTTGGGCTGTCATTTCTCCTACGATGAACACGAGCTTCACGTCGTCACGCTTGGCTATCTCTGCTCGTAGCTCTTTGCTGTGCTGTATGGCTCCGCGACAGGGTCCGCAGGCCATCATCCAGAAGTCTATCAGTAGGTAGCGGCCTGGATAGCGGGCTTGGAGTGTGTGTATGAGCTGGGCTGGCTGACCTTGGGGCAGGGGGGTGGCTGGCTCGGAGTGTGTCTGTCGGTGGGCATGGTAGTCTTCGGCATGGCGGTGTATGGATTGGTGGGTGAGGCTTGCTATGCTGTAGGGCAGCAGGCTGGGGTCTCCTTGTCTGCTCCACAGGTCGTAGTAGTTGAGCATATTTCGATAGGCGCATAGCTGTGCGGTTAGGGTGTTTTTCTGCTGGCCTGTCATGGCTTGGAGCGTGGTGTAGGTGTTGTCGATGGCTGCTTTTTCGTTGGCGGTAAATTCTTGCTGGCCGTCGTCGAGAATGTTTATGCGTAGCTTGTCGGTGGTGACGTTTACGGGCCAGGAGTATTGCAGTCGGTTGATGAGTATGTTGTAGGCTTCGCTGGCTATGAGCATGGGATTGTCGAAGTCGATGCGGCGTAGCAGACGGGTGTAGAACTCTGCGTGGGTCAGCGTGTCGCGCTCCAGGGTGTCGGCGGCTGTGGGGGTGGTGTCTTGGGAAAACATCTTGTTGAGGGCATAGTCCATGACGCCTGTGGCAAAACATACTTGTGCGTCGGACATGGCCAGTTGTGTTTCCATGGGGGTGAAGTTTTCGCGGGCTGCTACGGTCTGCAGACGATAGAGCATGAGTTGCCATATCTGCTCGGCGAGGACCTCGGCTTCGTGGGGTGTGCCTTCGCAGTAGTACATGCGTGATGACATGCCGGCGAACCGTAGGTTTGAGTGTAGCAGGCGTTCTACGGCTTTGCTGCTGCCGTTGTGGTAGTGGCAGCGGAACTGCCCGTCTTGGTCTTGGCGTAGGGTAACGTCGAGGGTCTCGCCGGGGCGGGCGAAGAGTTTGAACGTGCTCATGCCGGGCAGGTCTTTGTCTAAACTGAGGGTTAGCATCATGGGGTAGTCTGCTTTCCAGCGTTTCTCGAATGTGCCGTCGGGCTGTATGTCGACGACGAGTTTCATGTCGTCTTTGTCAAAGAGGCCATCGTAGGAAAAATCAAACTGGGTGGGGTGACCTGCCTCGCGGTTGTAGCCTTCGATGTGTCCGCGGAGGGTGACGCTGTCGGTTGTGAACCAGTCGTCGGGGGTGGTGTATGGGTTGGCTTTGGCTTGTTCTTCCATAGTCGTTATTCGCAGCTTGTGTTTCTTGTCGTGTATGCCAAACAGCATGAAGGCTCCACGCCCGTCGTATTCGATGAAGTCGAACACTCGTGTGTTTTTGGGTAGTGGGGAGAAATGGAGGGTGAAGTGGGTGGTCTTGTCGGCTGGCGAGGTCTGCCATGTGTCGAGTGGGAGGCCTTCGGCTGAGCGTAGGGGGTAGCGGTGGTTGTCGGCGTCGATCAGGTAGCTCGTGCTGCAGATGCGGAAATTTCGGCCTGCGGGATAGTCGAGCGTGAAGCGTATGGTGGTGGCGGTGTCGGCATAGACTACTTCGCGTGCCTTGAGTCCGCCGCTTGTGATATTGGCACTTCCCAATGTTTCGGGGTTTTTCACAATGCGCTGGGCATGGATAGGGGTGGCGGCGAGAAGACCGCATAGTAGGAGGGTTGTCAGGATTTTCATGTTGTTTTGTTGTTTAGTTGTTTTGTTGTTTGGTTGGTTGTTTGTTGTTTGGTTGGGTCTCTTGCTGCTTGGCTGTTTGGTTGATTGTTTATTTTTTTTTCTGGTCGCGGATAGTCGTTAGAACCAACTAAACAACCAAAGACACATTGTGCTCAAAGTCGTAGGCTGTCATGCTGCGCAGGGTGTAGTATAGACTCCAATATGTTCGCATGGTGCTGATGCGGCTGCGTCGGGCTGCGTTTTTCTCGCTGATGGCGGCGTTGAGGTCGAGAATACTGCTACGCCCTGCGATATAGAGACGTCGGGCTACGGCATGTCTCTGACTGGCTCGCTCATCGGTCAGGACGGCTATGTGTACCCTGCGTGCTTGCATGTTGAACTGCATCACTACTTTCTCTACATTGCGGACGAAGCTCTCCATGCCTTGCTCTGCCTGAGTTTGGGCGAGGGCGAGTTGAGATTGTGCTACTTTGACTTTGCCTCGCCCGCGACCCCAGTCGAGGATTGGGAGCGTTAGGGATATGCTGGCGTACTCTTGATGCATGGGGTGGCTGTATGAACTGCTGATGTCGCGCCCTGTCTGTGAGAGCCCGAACTGCAGGTAGAGGTCGGCACGTAGGCGGCGGTTGGCTTTGGAGTTGGCAAGATTGCTCTCGCTCTCCTTGACGATGCGCTTGTAGTATTCGGGGTCGGGGCTGTTGTTGAGTGCGTGCTCCATGGCTGATGTGAGTGGCACTTGAAATTGTGGCACGCTGTCGGGCACGATGAGTCGCAGTTCTGACTTTCGGTCCAGAGCCAGAAAGGTGCGGACTTCTTGCTCTACTTCTTTGAGGTGGATTTCTGCGTCCATGACGTTGGTCTCTTCATTTAGACGGTTTATCTCCAATTGGAGCATCTCGTTTTCTGTGATGGTGCCTATCGTATATCGTCCTTTTGCCATACTGTAGAGGGTGTCGGCTGATGCGAGGTCGTGTCGTGCCATGTCGAGCTCTGTCTGTGCGCTGAGCAGCGCGAAGAAATGGTTGCAGGCGGTGGCTGAGATGATTTCGAGGGTTTCGGCATACTGTTTCTTGGCTTCGCGGTATCGGATTGGCTCTATGCGTTTGTCCCACTTCAGCGAGTTGTAGCCGAGGAGGCTTTGCTCGTAGCCGACGACTATGGGGCGGCTGCTGTATTCTACGGTGTGGTGCTGGAGTTCGTTCAAATGGCTGAGAGTGCTTTTCAGAAAGAGGGTGCCTCCTGTCCAGCTTATGTTTTGTCTGACGTGTAGGGTAAGGTCGGCGGCGAATTGGTCTTGTCTGATGAACATCGAGGTGCCGTCTGATTGTGTTATCTTGTTGACTTCTCTGTTGATGTAGGGATTGGTGCTCAGCGTCAGCGAGGGGAGATAGTTGGCTCTGAAACTGCGGTAATTCCAATAGGCTGACAGGTATGTGTCACGGGCACTCTGTGCTGTGGGGGACTGCTGCTGGGCAAGGTGTACGACGTCTTGAAGGCTCAGCATTAGGGTGTCTCTATGCGTGGCTTTCATGTCTGTGCTTGCTATGGTCAGCAGCGTGAGGATTATTGCGGTTTTCATCTGGCCTGGCTTTGTCTGCTGGCACAAAGGTACGTCATAAGGGATAAACTGCCAAGCTTTTTCCTGCCTTTAGATGTAGATTGTATGATAATCATACGCTTTTGTGTATGAATTTCATACGCTTTTGCGACTGTGGCGGCCGATTTCTCTCTTTTTACCCTATTTTACGGAGATTTTGTGTATCTTTGTGTCATGAAGCTGAAATGTGTCACTATTCTCGCCGTTGATGATAATCCTGCTATTCTGACGGCGTTGAAAATCTGTCTGGAGGGTGTGTTTGGGCGTGTCATCACGCTTTCTTCGCCTGAGGGCGTCCTGTTTACTTTGCAGCAGGAGCATGTGGATCTCATCTTGCTGGACATGAACTTCTCGCCGGGGGTCAACTCGGGCAGGGAGGGTATGATTTGGCTGTCGTCTATTCATCGTAAGCACCCGGACATTCCTATCGTGCTGATTACTGCGTATGCCGATGTGAAGCTTGCTGTCAGAGCTCTGAAGAGTGGGGCTGCGGACTTTGTCACTAAGCCTTGGGACAATGATGAATTGGTACGTGTGATGAAGGATGCTATCGACGAGTGTGGGGAGGTGTCTTCGCTCGATGAGGTGGAGAGGAGACACGTGAGAAAGGTGGTGGACAAATGTCGGGGTAACATGAGTAGAGCTGCGGAACTGCTTGGGATAACTCGTCAGACTTTATACAAGAAGTACCGGCCATGATTGTTGCTGCTTTTGTCGCTTCGGCTGCCTTCGCTTCTGCGATTTTCGTGGCGGTTTGCAGACATCAGTGCTTGCTCAGAGACAGGGCGAGGCTGATGCGTGATGCCATACGTCATCGCGACTTCTCGTTCCGTCTGCCTACGAGGGGGCTGCTCTTCGGTGAGCGTGCCTTGCAGGAGGCTCTCAATGATATGGGGGTGGAGATTCAGAAACTTGTGGCGCAGAGCGAGGTGGAGTCGTGGCAGAAGTTGACGCGTGTGCTTACTCATGAGATAATAAATGTCACTACGCCTATACAGTGTATTAGTCAGGCTTATCTGTCGCGACCTGACATCAAGGGTACGCCTTACGAGGAGGGCATCAGGGCTATACACGACTCCAGCTCTGGGCTCGCTGCTTTCGTTGAGAGTTATCGCAAGCTGACTCAGCTGCAGGAGCCTGTGTTGCAGGATATTTGTCTGTATGCTTGTCTGGGTAGTATTTCTTCGCTCTATCCTCATCTTCATTGGATGATTGATGTCTCTCCTGACATCGTTGTCCGAGCTGATGAGTGTCTCTTCCGTCAGGCTGTAATCAATATGGTGAAGAATGCTATCGAGGCTGAGGCTCGTAGCATCGGCATACGGCACGTCGCGAGTCA
>CALZJL010000038.1 GCA_945787625.1 uncultured Prevotellaceae bacterium | reverse complement strand
AACCTCAAAACCTCAAATATATATTATGTATATTTCTGCGCAAAGTTACTAAAAATGTGCAGAACTCACAAATGTTTACCATTTTTTCGCACTTTTTTTAAGAAAAGTTTGGCGGTTTCGCAAAAAAGCTATACCTTTGCAGCGCAAATGAGAAACAACGGTGTTTGCTCGGATGCAAAAATGCAATATCGCGGGGTGGAGCAGTTGGTAGCTCGCCAGGCTCATAACCTGGAGGTCGCCCGTTCGAGTCGGACCCCCGCAACAGAGTGGTGGTGGAATCCCGGTTAAAGTTTCGGCTTTGCCGGGATTCTTTTTTGTCGTTTACAAGGGGCGTACCGCCCCGAGACAGACATATATGGTGATGAAGAAGATACTCTACATACACGGATTTGCTTCAGCTGGTAGCACGGGGAGTGCCACCCAGTTGCGCAATCACTACTACCCCCTCGGCGTGGAAGTGCTTAGCCCCGACGTACCCGTCTCCCCTCTGGAGGCAATGGCATACCTCAAGCAGTTCGTGGCAGACAATGCTCCAGATGTCATTGTGGCAACCTCGATGGGAGCCCTGTATGCCGAACAGCTTAGAGGCATTTCCCGCATTCTCGTCAACCCCAGCTTCGACATGGCACGTCTGCTCACTTTTCGAGGCATGGGACGTCAGGAGTTCCGCAACAAGCGTCAGGACGGAGCCAAAGACTTCAAGGTAGACAAGGTGATGATCGACGGGTTTCGCGAGGTACAGAGACATAGTTTCGAAGGCATCACCCCCGAAGAACGCAACATAGTTTACGGACTTTTCGGCAAGCACGACAAGAATGTCAACTGTCAGCCTCAGTTCAAGAAACACTATGGCACCGCCAACTTCCGAATCTTCGACGGAGAACACTATCTTAATGGGAAAATACTTGACAACGAAGTCATACCGATTATTGATGAGGTTTTAAGGTTGTGAGGTTGTAAGGTTTTAAGGTTATGAGGTTTTAATTTCCAAGAAAAACGACTTGTAAACGCTGAAACCAGTACACCCAACCAAACAACAAAGACCCAACCAAACAACCAAACCACAAAATAACAAAATAACAAAACAACAAAAACATGTTCGAATCACTGTCAGAGCGTCTGGACCGCTCATGGAAAATACTCAAGGGAGAGGGAAAGATAACGGAAATCAATGTGGCGGAAACCCTGAAAGATGTACGCAGGGCACTGCTCGATGCCGATGTCAACTATAAGGTGGCCAAGACGTTTACAGACACAGTCAAGCAGAAAGCTCTTGGTCAGAACGTTCTTACCTCCGTCAAGCCCCAGCAGCTCATGGTCAAGATTGTCCACGACGAGCTGGCAGAGCTTATGGGGGGAGAGACTGCAGAGCTCAACCTGCCTGGGCGCATAGGAGAGCCTTCGGTCATACTCATGGCCGGTCTGAACGGATCGGGTAAGACGACCATGTCTGGCAAACTCGCCAAGATGCTCAAGGAGAAACGCTCGAAGAAACCTCTTCTGGCTGCCTGCGACACATTCCGCCCGGCAGCCATGGAGCAGCTCCGTGTGCTTGCCGAGAGCATCGGGGTGCCTGTCTACATGGAGGAGGGAGCCACTGACCCCGTCAGCGTAGCGCGCAACGCCATACAGTATGCTCGCGCCAATGCTATGGACGTCGTAATCGTCGACACCGCAGGACGTCTTGCCATCGACGAGGAGCTCATGCAACAGATTTCAGACATCAAGGCTGCCGTCAATCCTCACGAGACTCTCTTCGTGGTCGACGCTATGACTGGACAAGATGCTGTCAACACAGCACGCGAGTTTAACGAACGCCTCGACTATACAGGCGTGATACTCACCAAGCTCGACGGTGATACCCGAGGTGGTGCTGCTCTGTCTATCCGTACCGTGGTCAACAAGCCAATCAAGTTTGTCGGCACGGGCGAAAAGATGGAAGCTATCGACCCCTTCCACCCCGAGCGAATGGCTGACCGTATCCTCGGCATGGGCGACATCGTATCGCTCGTAGAGCGCGCTCAGGAGCAGTTTGACGAAGCCGAGGCAAGAAAACTCGAAGCAAAGATCAGGAAGAATAAGTTCGATTTTCAGGACTTCTACAATCAGATACAGCAAATCAAGCGTATGGGCAACCTCAAAGACCTCGCCAGCATGATACCCGGTGTAGGCAAGGCTCTTAAGGATGTAGACATTGACGACAATGCTTTCAAGGGCATCGAGGCTATCATTCTCTCGATGACTCCATACGAGCGTGAGCACCCCGAATGTCTCAACACTTCACGCCGCCGCCGCATACAGAAAGGTGCTGGAGTGAAAATCGAAGATGTCAACCGACTCATCAAGCAGTTCGACCAGACTCGCAGGATGATGAAACTCATGACCGACAAGAGTAAGATGGCCCAGATGGCAAGTATGATGGGCAAGATGCGCTAACAGGAAAAAGTTTACACAGACATGACAATAATAGACGGAAAAGCAACGGCAGCCGCTATCAAGGCGGAGATAAAGCAGGAGGTAGACAAGATTGTTGCCCAGGGAGGCAAGCGTCCTCATCTCGCAGCTGTACTCGTCGGTCATGACGGCGGCAGCGAGACCTACGTAAAAAACAAGGTTCTCGCCTGCGAGGCTTGTGGCTTCAAGAGCACCCTGCTGCGCTTCGAAGACAGCATCACCGAGGCAGAATTGCTACAGACGGTGGAGCGCCTCAATGCCGATGCTGACATCGACGGTTTCATAGTCCAGCTCCCCTTGCCGCATCACATCAGCGAGCAGCGCGTCACCGAAGCCATAGATTACCGCAAGGACGTAGATGGTTTTCACCCTGTCAACGTGGGTCGTATGGCCATAGGTCTGCCGGCTTTCATCAGCGCCACCCCTCTGGGCATACTCACCCTGCTCCAGCGTTATAATATTGAGACCAAGGGTAAGAAAGTAGCTATACTCGGACGCTCTAACATCGTGGGCAAACCCATGGCACAACTCATGATGCAAAAGCAGTACGGCGACTCGACCGTGACAGTCTTGCACTCACATTCGCTCAACCTCCAAGAGGAGTGCCGTCAGGCAGATATTCTCATTGCTGCAATGGGGCAGCCTGCTTTTGTCACAGCCGATATGGTCAAGCCCGGAGCTGTGGTCATCGACGTTGGTACTACACGTGTGCCCGACCCCTCGCGCAAGACGGGTTTCCGACTTCAGGGTGATGTGGACTTCGAGTCTGTCTCCCCGCTGTGCTCTGCCATCACACCTGTCCCTGGGGGAGTAGGTCCCATGACCATCTGTATGCTGATGCTCAACACCCTCAAGGCAGGCAAGAAAGAAGTGTATGTGTAGTTTTGTTGTTTAAAGACCCAACCAAACAACAACCATCATATCTCCATCAGCCGTCTTTCGAACTCTTTCTTGTCGAGATCGGAGGCGGCGAAGGTACGGCTACGGTAGTTATAGATTGTAGGGTTGGAATAGTCTAATAGTTGGGCTATTTCGGATACTTCCTTGATGCCCAGACGCATTAGGGCGAAGATGCGTAGCTCTGGGGTGAGTCTGCCTTCTATGGGGGGGGCGATTCTGTGCTCGGGGCGGAGCATGGTGTTGAATTTTTCTACAAAATTGGGGTGGGTCTTGAGGAAGACGTTGTCAAAGTCGGCTTGGAACCGTAGCTTCTCGTCTTCGAAATATCCTCCGCTCTTGAGCATTTTACCGATTTCATTAAGCTGGCCTGTCTTGACAAGTCGTGTCAGCATACGACGTAGGCGTTCCATGCTTTCGATGTAGCTATGGCACCGACCGAGGTAGTAGGTGAGGTATTTCTCTTTGATGTCGTCCATTTCGCGCAGGTTATGGTTGTGATCTTCGAGCAGCAGGTTGGTCTGGGCTAACTGCTGGTTGGTCTGGGCTAATTGGGCGCGGGCAGTGTTGAGGCGTTTTGACTCGAAATAGTAGTAGACTGCGGTGCCAATCGATACGAGGGCGAGGAGGAGGAATGCGAGTATGGCGAGATTGCGCGACATCTGGCGGCTTGACTCTACGGCTTGGTGTGCGTGGTTGATGATGGGGTATATCTGAGATGTGGCTACACTGCGTAGCGTAGCGTTGCAGTATGAGGCGTCTTCCATGGCGCAGACGAGATAGTTGTAGGCTCGCTCGATGTTGCCGAGCTGCTTCATCTCTACGGCGAGTTCCTGCAGTGCTGCGTATTCGGTCACTCCGCGCTGCAGATCATAGAGTGCTGTTTCTGCAAGGTAGTATATGACGCTGTCGTTCTGCATGAGCCCGCGTTTCACGCTGCTCAGACTGTAGAGGAGGTAGGCTTTCTGCTTGTCTCCTGCCTTGTCTGCGATGCTGTGCAGGAGTGAGTCTGCTTCGTGCAGCTTCCATTGCGAGATGTAGCTGTCTGCCTGACATACGGCACGGCGTATGGGGTCGGTCTCGAGCATCAGTATGGAGTCACGATAGATTTCGGTCTGTTTGTCGTACTCGACGTTTATGGGCGGGAGGGGCTTGGCATAGTCTGCAAGCCACCCGTAGATGGCGCGGCGCGTGTGCATGTAGTGGAGGAGTCCGTCGCTGCTGACAATATGGCCTCGTATGCTGTCAAGGAGCTGGTTGGCGTGGCTGTACATGCCGATGAGCGACAATGCGTAGGCTTGCTTGAGGAGTGCGTATTCCTTCATGCGCTGGTCGTCGCTGGCTTGTGCTTGTTTGTACAGGAGGTGTGAGTAGCGCAGACATGAGTCGCTTTGGAAATTGCTATATGCGTTGCAGAGCTCGTAGTAGATGTGCGTGAGTTCTTTTCCCTTGCTGTGGGTGCTTGCTTTATGCAGACTGTCTATGTAACTGAGTTTCTTTTCTTTGATTATTGACTTTTGCAGGATAGTTTTGTCCAGTTCCTTTAGAACGTCTCTGACTGTGGCTCTGACTGTGACTGGAATATAGATGCTGCAAATCAGTACCAAGGTGTATAAAAAACTCTGTTTCATATAGTTTTGATGTGTTTTTGGTAGTGCAAATATAATAAATTCTTTTAACATATAAAAGGGTTTTAGATGAAAAATTATCTAAAAACCTTAACTTTTGCATTTTATATTTATTGTACATTGTGTGATGTTTAATACATTGTATTTCAGTCTTAAATGATTATATTATATTTATATTGAAATTATCTACAGATGTGGGCGAACGAAAAACTGCCTATATTTGCGTTACCTAAACGTTAAAAAACTATACCTAAACAAATGATTAGAAAAGCTTTTTTGCTGCTTGCTATGCTGCTGTCTGCGACTGTGGTAGTGGCTTTGTCTGGAGTGAGGGCGGACAATGTCGTGGTGCATCCTTCGTTTTGGTGGGAGGGAATGAACAATACAAGACTTCAGGTGTTGCTCTACGGTGAGAATATCAGAGACTGCGAGCCTGTGCTTGTTGGGGCGGAGACGGTGACGCTTGACCACTGTGTGAGACTGTCCAATCCCAATTATCTCATCTTGTATCTGAATACTGCCGGAGCGAGGGCTCAACATTTTGAAATTCGCTTGCAGAGGGGTAAAAGGGTATTGTCTGTGATACCTTATAATATAAGGAGACGAAATGGGAGAAAGGTAAATTCGTTTGATTGTGGAGATGTCTTGTATCTGCTCATGCCTGACCGTTTTGCGACGGGAACGACGGACGTGCAAAAGTCCAGAATGTATGAGGGTATGAGGGAGTGTGTGTGGAACCAGCAGGATATGTCGCGTCATGGTGGCGACATCGAGGGTATGATACAGCATCTTGACTATCTGCAGGAGCTGGGTGTCACTGCTATCTGGCATACGCCTACTCTCGAAAATGATATGCCTGAGCAGAGCTATCACGGCTATGCCATCACTGATTATTATCGTACTGACCCTCGCTTTGGTACGAACGAGGATTATTGCCGCTTCGTCGCCGAGGCGCATGAGCGTGGGTTGAAGGTGGTAAAGGATATTGTGTTCAACCATTGTGGCAGTGAGAATTTCCTCTTTCGTGACCGTCCGGCCGATGACTGGTTTACTTTCGGCAGCAACTATACTGCTACTACCTACAAGACGGCTCAGCCTGGCGACCCTCATACGAGCCGCAAGGATTTTGACTTGACCGTTGACGGTTGGTTCACGCAGGCCATGCCTGATTTCAATGGTCGTAATCCTTTGGTGGCTGACTATCTTATTCAGGCCAGTATCTGGTGGATAGAGTATGCTGGCATTGATGGTATACGTCAGGATACGTATCCTTATAATGATTTTGATTTCATGCGACGTTGGTGTATGGAGATTGAGGCACAGTATCCTGGGTTCAATATCGTGGGTGAGACGTGGATCAACAATCCTGTGGCAGTGTCGTATTGGCAGAAGGACAGCAGACTGGCGGCTCCGAAAAATTCGGAGTTGAGGACTGTGATGGATTTCCCGATGATGTATATGCTCAACAGCTGTGTTGATGAGGAGACGGATACTTGGGACAATGGCTTTGCGCGTCTGTGTGATCTCGTCGGGCAGGATCGGGTGTATGCTGACCCTAACAGTGTCCTGACGTTCTTGGCAAACCACGATACCAACCGCTTCCAGCCCACGGCCGAGAAGGCTCGCGACGTGACGCGCTATAAGCAGGCTTTGGCACTGTTGCTTACTTTGCGCGGCATACCGCAGCTTTATTATGGCGATGAGATTGGCATGTATGCCAACAAGAGTGTCAACGATGGTGCCTTGAGGCAGAATTTCCCTGGCGGGTGGCCTGGTGATGAGAACAATGCTTTCACTCGCGAGGGGCGCACACCGATGCAGGCGGAATATCATGACTATACGCAGCGTTTGCTCACGTGGCGCAAGCAGTGTAGTACTGTGTGCCATGGTTCGCTCACTCATTATACTGTGCGTGGAGGAGTGTATGTGTATGCGAGAGTCCTGGACGGCAATGTGGTGACGGTGCTTGCCAATGGTACGGGCAAGCCTGCTGATGTCGATACTTCGATATACACGGAGGTACTTCCTAAGTCTGAGGCTTATGAGGTGGTCTCTGGCAAACGTGTTGAGGTTGGGGCAACGGTTAGCCTTGCTCCCAAACAGGTGATGATACTTGATTTTACTAAATAAAGGATAAGGGATATGAAACAGAGGTTTGTTACGGTATGGTGTATGCTGGCGATGGCTGTCGGCATCGGTGCGCAGTCTGTAAAAAGTCCTGACGGCAAGGTGGAACTTTCGTTCGCTCTCGACTCTAACGGGCGTCCATTGTATAGTCTGAAGATGGACGGCCACACTATCGTGGCGGATAGTTATCTCGGATTGCAGCTCAGGGAGGAGAATCCCGAAAAGGCTACAGATTTCGAGTACAAGGAGTTTGCCAAGAGTGATGAGGTGGTGCGCAGGGCTGACTTGCAGACGGGGTTTACGATTGGCAAGGTAGAGACTGCTTCCTTTGATGAGACTTGGAAGCCAGTGTGGGGCGAGGAGAGCGAGATTCGCAACTGTTACAACGAAATGCTCGTCACGCTCGACCAGAGTATGAATGACCGTCAGATGGCCATACGTTTCAGAGTATTCGATGATGGCTTGGGGTTGCGTTATGAGTTCCCCAACCAGAAAAATCTCACGTATTTCGTCATAAAGGAGGAGAGGACTGAGTTTGCTATGACTGGAGATCATAAGGCGTGGTGGATAGCAGGCGATTATGATACTCAGGAATATGAGTGGCAGACTACGCGCCTGAGTGAGATTGAGGGGCGTATGAAGATGGCGATTGCTCCCAACAGCAGTCAGACTCCTGCGGGGCCTACTACTGTGCAGACGGCTCTGCAGATGCTCGATGATGAGGGCTATTTTATCAATTTGCATGAAGCGGCTTGCATAGACTATGCCACCATGCATCTCACGCTTGAGACGCAAGAGGGCAGGGGACTGGTCTTCGTGAGCCATCTCACTCCTGATGCTCAAGGCAATAAGGGACATCTGCAGACTCCGTGCAACAGTCCTTGGCGCACGATAATCGTAGGGCGTACGGGGGCTGATATTCTGGCGAGCCGTATCACTCTCAACCTCAACGAGCCTTGTAGGATTGAGGATACAAGCTGGATCAGGCCGATGAAGTACGTCGGTGTGTGGTGGGAAATGATTCAGGGGGCGTCCACTTGGGCGTATACTGATGATGTGTATAGCGTGCAGTTGGGCAAGACTGACTATAAGAGCCTCAGGTGTAATGGCAGGCATGCTGCCAATACGCAGCATGTCAAAGACTATATTGACTTCGCGAGCGAACATGGTTTTGATGCCGTTCTGGTCGAGGGGTGGAACGAAGGTTGGGAGGACTGGTTTGGCAAGCAGAAGGACTATGTCTTTGATTTTGTTTCTCCTTATCCGGATTTTGATGTAGAGGAAATCAGCCGTTATGCCCAGCAGAAGGGGGTGAAGATGATTATGCACCATGAGACCAGTTCGAGTACCATCAACTATGAACGCCATCTCGATGAGGCGTATCGCTTTATGAACCGCTGGGGGTATACCAGTGTCAAGAGTGGCTATGTCGGCGACATCGTTCCTTACGGTGAGCATCACTACAGCCAGCCTCTCAACAATCATTATCTGTATTGTGTCAAGAAAGCGGCTCAATACAAGCTTATGGTCAACGCTCACGAGGCTACCCGCCCTACGGGGATATGCCGTACGTATCCTAACCTCATAGGCAACGAGAGTGCACGTGGTACTGAGTACGAGAGTTTTGGAGGCAACCCTGTCAATCATACTACGATACTGCCGTTTACTCGTCTCATCGGTGGCCCGATGGATTATACTCCCGGTATTTTCGAGATGGATTGCAGCAAGATGAATCCCGA
>CALZJL010000037.1 GCA_945787625.1 uncultured Prevotellaceae bacterium | reverse complement strand
ATTATTACAATTTACATTTGGCTTTGTCGTTTTGTCGTTTAGTTGACTTTACTTAGGGTCTGCTGAATTAATACCTCGCCACAATTCGAGGTATTAATTCAGCAGACCCTAAGTAAAGTCAGTAGTTGTATGCTAACTTAACAAAACTCGATGCGCGAATTAACAAAACGGGGGTCGAGAATGATAAAAACGCAATTCTTGTGATTCTCGATGCAGAGATACGACTACGCGAGAGGATGGGTTTCTGACTTTTTGTAAATTGACAATATGTAAAACTCGAAGAGAGCCCCCTCCGGGGAGTGTTGTTTGGTTGTTTGGTGGTTTTGTTGGTTGTATTGTCTTCTTGGTGGTTTCGCCTTCGTCGGTTCTACATTGGCGGATAGTCGTTAGATCCAACCAAAAACCAAACAACCAAAACATCACTCTCCTTTTTGTGCTATTCGCTCTAATGTCTGGTATACTTGCATGAGTCCGCGGGGGACGTGGAAGCAGCCTTTCCATTTGCCGCCTTTGAGGGTGAGGAGGACTTCGCCGCGCCTGTTGAGGTAGCCGTACCATTCGGGGTGTTCGGGGTCGTGGAAGTGTGTCCAGACGTAGTCGTGTACTCGCTCAAACCATGCGAGACAGTCGGGGTTGCCGGTGAGTTCGTAGCCTTTGATCATGGTGATGAGGGTCTCGATGTGTACCCACCAGAGTTTCTGATCCCATTCGAGCTGCTGGAGGGGGCGTCCGAGGCGATCCATGAAGTAGAAGATGCCGCCGTACTGCTTGTCCCATCCGTATTCGGCTTCGGCGAGGGCTATCTTGACGGCTTTGTCGATGAGGGCGGTGTCGCCGATGCGTCGGCCGAGGTCCATGATGAACCACATGGCTTCGATGGCGTGACCGGGGTTGAGGAGGCGGCCGTCCATGCTGTCGACGAGGTGACCGTCGGTGCTGAGGTGCTCAACGATGAGGCCTATCTCGGGGCGGTAGAAGATGTCCATGACTTCGTGGAGGCAGGTTTTGATGGTCTGGTCAAGGAAGTCTTTGTCGAGGAGGGGCTCGATTTCGAGAGCTACGTTGCATAGTATCATGGGGAGGGCGAAGCTCTTGAGGGAGCGCGAGCCAGGGCTGGCTTTGGTCCAGCGGCCTTTGGGGTTGTCGACTTTACTTAGGACGATGTCGAAGGTGCGTTTGGCGATGTCGGCGTATTCAGGGTTGTGGGTGGCGAGGGAGAGCTGGCCGAAGGCTATGACGGCGAAGGTGTAGGAGAAGATGTTGTATGGCTCGACGAGGGGGTGACCTTGACGGTCGATGGCGAAGTACCAGTTGAGGTGGCCGTCGTGACCGTGGCGCTTGAGAAATTCGGCGCCTTGTATGGCGGCGTCGAGCCATTCCTGGCGGGCTTCGACTTTGTTGTAGAGGGTGGCGAGCATCCATACTTCACGGCATTGGAGCCAGATGAATTTGTCGGTGTCGAAGACGGTGCCGTCGCGTTCGAGGCAGGTGAAGTAGCCTCCGTACTGGGTGTCGATACTGTGTTGGAGCCAGAAGGGCATAACGCGGTCGAGGAGTTCGCTCTTGTATTGAGCGGCGAGTTGGCTGAAGTTTATCATATTTCTTTGGTTTTTATGTTTTACTTATATATGAGGTGAGGTAGGCTATGATTATGCTTACTATCATGCCTGTGGCGCCGTAGAGGAAGAGGCTGGCGGTGGTGTAGTGGCTCATGAGGAAAACGATGATTTCGCCTGTGATGAAGCCTGTGAGGGCTGCGTGGCCTTTGACGCGGGGCATGAAGACGGCGATGAAGAAGAGGCCGCCGAGGCCGCTGGTGAGCAGGCCGAGGATGGTATTGAAGTAGTCGAGGAGGGATTGTATGTCCCAGGTGGCCATGAGGAGGGCGATGATAAGGCCTATGAGGCCGCTGGCGATGCATGTCCATCGTGCTACGCGGAGGAGTCGGTCGTTGGTGATGGTGGGGCGGAAGCGTTGGACGAAATCTACGCTGATGGCGGTGGAGACGCTGTTGATGTTGCTGGAGATGGTGCTCATGGTGGCGGCGAAGATGGCGGCAATAAGCAGGCCGGCGATGCCGGCTGGCATCTGGCTCATCATGAAGAAGGGGAAGATGGCGTCGGATTGGGTCATGGTGATGTCGAGGCTCTCGGGGTGGGTCTTGTAGAAGGTATAGAGGCCTGTGCCTATGACGTAGAATGCGACGGAGATGAAGACGCTCATGAAGCCGTTGACGAGGATGCTGCGGCCTGCGGAGCGTTCGTCGGGGGTGGTCATGTAGCGTTGGATGACGGTCTGGTCGGAGGTGTAGGAGATGAGGTTGTTGGCGAGACCTCCGATGATTACGACCCACCAGGTGGCGCTGGACCATGTGTTGCTCCAGTCGAAGAGGCGGAGTTTGTCGTTGGCAAGGGCTATGTCGATGCTGCCTGTGATGCCGCCGGCGGTGTTGGTGGCGAGGTAGAGGGCGGCAAAGATGGCTCCGCCTACGAGGATTATGCCTTGGACGACGTCGCCCCAGATGACGGCTTCGACTCCGCCCATGGTGCAGTAGATGATGGTGACGATGCCCATGAGGAGTATGCAGAGGTAGATGTCGATGCCGGTGACGGCGGTAAGGGCGAGGGAGGGGAGGTACATGACGAGGGCCATGCGGGCTATCATGAAGGTGCTGAAAAGGGCGGAGGCCATGAGGCGGGTGGCGAGGTTGAAGCGGTTTTCTAAAATTTCATAGGCGCTGGCTACTTTGAGCTTGCGGAAATATGGCAGGTAGTATTTTATCACTGGTATGCCGACGATGGGAATCATCCATAGCATGGGGTAGTAGGTCCAGTCTGTGGTGTAGGCTTTGGCTGGTATGGCCATGTAGGTGATGGCGGAGAGCATGGTGGCGTAGATACTGATGCCGGCTGCCCACCATGGTATGCGGCCGCCGCCACGGAAGAAGTCGTCGGCACCACTCTCGCGTCGCATGAAGTAGAAGCCCATGCCGAGCATGAGAATGAGGTAGAGGGCGAGGACTGCCCAGTTGAGAGTGCCGAAACTGTGCTGGTGGGTGATTTGTATCTTTGTGGTGGTGGCGGTGCGTATGCCGGGTTTTGTTTCGCCGCCGGAGTATATCAGGGCTCCATCGGGGGTGTGGGCTATGGAGGCACCGGCGCGTGCCAGAAGTGTGTCGCCTGGGAGTAGTGCCCATGTGTCGGTGATGGTGTGGTAGGTGAGTACGTCTGTGCGGAACTGGTACCACTGGGAGGGATGGCGTAGGTAGAGGCTGTCTTGCTGGCCTGTGATGGCTCGGAGGAAGATGTCGTAGTTTACGCCTCCGAAGAAGAGTATGTGGCTGTAGCCTGATTTTGTGCTGGCGGTGCCGACGATGGCTTGGCGGGTGAGGGTATGGGTGGTTTGTGTGGGGTCTTCAGGGGTTTGCTGGTCTATCCATACGGAGCAGGGGGCGGTCCTGCGCCATTGTGCTTTTTGGCTTGGTGTGATTTGGGGAATCGGAGCGTAGATGCCGTCAGTGTGGACTTGGGGGGAGCGTGATGTGGTGGGGTCACCGGGGTCGTATCCGCCGAAGATGTAGAGGGCAGGACCTGTGGCTGTGTTTTGCACTTGAAGGCAGGGTTGGAGGCGGCATGCATCGGGCATGGTGTCGGCGACTTGCCATTCTATGTCGTGGCTCCAGTGGGCTTTGTAGATTAGTTGGTTAGGCTGTCCGTTGCTTTGGCCTCCGGCTATGTATATTTCTCCTTGATAGTAGGTGGCAGCGAAGTTGTCGAGGGGTATGGGTAGAGGGGTGAGGTCTTGGGGTTGTCCTCCGTTCGTGGCTTTTGGGGGTATGTAGCGGCATGTGGTGAGGCTGCCTTGCTGGTCTTGACCGCCGAGGAGGAGGACTCCGTTGTCGATCTCTATGCTTGCTCCGTAGGCTTGGGGGTAATAGTGTTTTGCTCCTCCGTCTGCACAGGGGATTTCTGGATAGTTGCAGCCTCCCCAGGTCCAGTGCTGGCCGTCTTTCCACGCTGTATAGTGGCCCGATACGGGGGTGGGGAGGGGGGTCTCTGGGGTGATGGTGATGTGGTTCTGTCCCATGACAATCATGGGACAGAGTGTGAGTAGTATCTTGATTAGGTTTTTCATCTATCTGTGTGGGTTAGAACCTGTTGCAATGTGTGAAGAAGTCGATTGCCTGGAGTTCGTCGCGGAGTTGGGTTTCTTCTTGTGCTGTGAGGTTTTGGAAGGGGGTGCGGTTGGGACCGAGGTCGAGGCCGATGAGTTTCATGATGCGTTTGCCGCCTACGATGTTGCCGCGGTAATGGCAGATTATGTTGATGACTTCTTGGGAGTAGTTTTGGAGCTGGCGGGCTTTTTCTATGTCGCCGGCGTTCCAAGCTTCGATGATGCCTACGAGGTTGCGGCCGTTGTAGTTGGTGGTGCCGCCGATGCCGCCGCGGGCTCCGCCCATGGCTAATGAGGGGAGTATGGTCTCGTCTTGCCCGTGAAGCATGTCGTATTTGCCGTTCTTGTAGAGGCGGCATTGGTTGTATTCGTAGATGGATTCGTAGGTGTATTTTATGCCTGCGAAGTTGGGTATGCGGCCGTCTACGGCTTCTAAGAGTTTGACCATGGGGAGGTAGGCTCCGTTGAAGGCTGGGATGTGGTAGTAGTAGTATGGGAGATTGGGGGCTCCGGCGGCGATTTCTTCACAATATTTTACGAGTTCTTCGATGCGGTTGATCTTGGGGAATGGGGGGGCCATGGCGCCTATGCCCCAGGCTCCGATTTCCTGGGCATGCTGGGCGAGGGCACGACTCTCGCGTACGCTGCATGAGCCTACGTGGACGATGACTTTGAAGCCTTCGGGGGCGGCTTTTACCCATGCTTCTGCGAGCTGGCGGCGTTCGGCGGTGGTGAGCATGTAGCCTTCGCCGCTGCTGCCGTTGATGAAGACGCCTTTGAGGCCGTTTTTCTGTAGCATGGCGGCGTAGGCGGGGATTGGCTCGAGGTTGATGTCTCCGTTTTGGTGGAAGGGGGTGAAGGGGGCGTTGATGAGACCTTGAATTTTTTCGTATTCCATAGTTGTTTATGTGTTTATTGGTCGTTGCGTTTGATGATTATTTTGTCGCCTTTGCGGGTGGTGGGTATGATGATGGTGTGGGGGTCTTTAGTCTTGTAGCGTAGCTTGCGTCCGCGGTCGTTGATGACTTGCATCTTGGTGATGTCTTTGTGTTTTATGTAGAGGGGCATGGCGGCGTGGCTTTCGATGATGGCGAGGGTGAGCTGGCCTTGTTCCCAGGTCTGGTCGACGGTGAAGTTGCCGATGGCTTTGAGGCCTTCGATCTTGCCGTTGCGCCAGGTGCTGGGGAGGGCGGGGAGGAGCTGGAGGGTGTCGGTGTGGGACTGGAGAAGCATCTCGGCGATGCCTGCGCTGCAGCCGAAGTTGCCGTCGATCTGGAATGGGGCGTGGGCGTCGTATAGGTTGTAGTAGATGCCGCCTGCGTGTTCGTTGCAGCCGTAGTCGGTGGAGTGGCGGAGGGCGTTGTGGAGAATCTGATGTGCGTGATCGCCGTCTAAGGCGCGGGCCCAGAGGTTGACTTTCCAGCCCATGCTCCAACCGGTGGCTTGGTCGCCTCTCAGTTTGAGGGAGTTGACGGCGGGCTGGAAATAGGGGCTGCTGGGGGCTATCTGGGTGAGGGGGTAGAGGGCCATGAGGTGGCTCATGTGGCGGTGGTTGGGGTCGTCGCTGGCGTCGTAGGTGGCGTATTTCCATTCGCGGAGGATGGGGTCGCCTTGGTGTATGCCGTTGCGTGGATTGGTCCATAGGGGATGCTTGGCGCTGTTGGCGGTGTAGGGCTCGATGTGGAGTCCTTGGTCTGTGTGGGCGAGGTAGTCTTTGAGGCGGGATATGTCGTCGCTGGTCAGTCCTGTGCGTTTGCTGCCAAGGATCTTTTGGGCTTGGTCTACGTTCGTGAAGAGATCGTAGATGAGTTGCTGGGCATGGGCGGTGGCGTCTTCTTTGGGGTGGGCGTTTTGCTCGGGGCTGTATTCGTCGGGGGCTTCGTAGGTGCCGTCGGGGGCTCGCTTGAGGCGTTCGAACCAGAATTGGGCGCAGCTCCACATGGCGGGAAATGCTTTTTCGAGGTATTGCTCGTCGCGTGTGTAGCGGTAGTGTTGCCATAGGTGGCTGCAGTACCAGGCGTTGGCGACGAAGTAGTTTGAGCCCCATATGCTCATGCCGCCGAAGAGGCTGCTTTCGGTGAAGACGGTCCAGCCGTTTCGGACGCCAGCGTAGGTGGTGGCGGCTTTGTGCCAGTTTTCATCGCTGGCGTTGCGGATGATGTAGTTGAGCAGAGGAAGGTGTAGCTCGCTGAGGTTGGTGGGCTCGGTGGGCCAGTAGTTCATCTGTATGTTGATGTTGGTGTGTATGTCGGCATTCCAGGGGGCGTTGCTTTGGTTGTTCCAGATGCCTTGTAGGTTGTTGGGGGCTTGGAGCTTGCGGTTGCTGGAGATGGCAAGGTAGCGGCCGTAGTTGAAGTATAGCTGCTCGAGGTAGCGGGCGTCTTGACTGGTGAGATCGTCGAGGGTGTTGTAGTGGTCGATGAGTTGGGGGGTGGTGCGGTAGCGACAGATGTCAATCATGAGCTTCTTGGAGAACCCGAGGTTTAGGCGGACTCTGTGCGTGTATGATGTGAAGTCGTTGATGTGGTCGGACATGATGCGTTCGTAGCCTTTGGCGCTTGCTCTCTCGACGGTGGCCTCGTGGCGTTTGGCTAATTGCTGGGGGGTGATGCCTTGGGTGCGGGTCTTGGCTTCGGGGGAGAAGTCTGTGCCTGCTGACAGGTATATCACGACCGATGTAGCGTCGGTGACTTCGAGGCCTTGGCTCGTGGGGCGTATTTGGCCGCCTTGGGGTATGGCGCGCATGTGTGCGTGGTAGGATATGGTCTGGAGACTGCCGTGGAATTGGGCGTAGGGCTGGGCATCGGCGCCTACTTTATATGTGGGCTCGGTGGCGTTGATGTCTTCGCCGGGGACGAGGCTTATCTGAAGATGTAGACGGTCGGGACCGATGGCTCGGTAGCGCACGGCGATGACGCCGTCGGGGCTGCTGGAGAGGTATTCGCGTTCGTATGTCGTGGCTCCGTTGGCTGAGAGGTAGTGTACGCGAGCTATGCCTTCTTCGATGTCTAGGCTGCGCCAGTAGTCGCGTACGTGTGCGTCTTGGCCTTCGATAAAGCAGCCGCTGAGGTCGCGTACTATGATGCTACCGAAGTTCTTGTATTGGCCGTAGCCTGAGCCGTAGCCTTGCATGTCTGTGGGGGTTCCTGTCCAGAGGCTTTTTTCGTTGAACTGGATTTCGTCTTCGTAGACGCCGCCGTATAGGCTGGCACCGAGCTCACCGTTGCCTATGGGGAGTGAGTATTCCATCCAGGGGTTGCTTACTCCAGTGGCTTTGGCGGGGAGTTCGTACCAGAGGGTCATGGGGTTGTGGGGCTTGAAGCTGTCTCTCCATGCTGACGCTGGGGTCAGCATGGTGAGTAGGGCGGTGGCTGCTATGATGTATTTCTTCATTACCGGGTGTTGTTTGTTGGTGTGTGATGTTTGTGTGTGTTAGGCTGTCTTACTTTTTTGTCAGTGTTTGTTCGATGTTGTCGTCGTATTGTTTTTGTAGTTGTTTGAGGCGGGCGTGCATTTGTTTTTGGACTTTTGCGTATGCGGGGTCGCCGTATAGGTTGTGCATCTCTGTGGGGTCTTCTTGGAGGTCATAGAGTTCCCATGTGTCTATGTCGTTGTAGAAGTGTATGAGTTTGTAGCGGTTGGTGCGGACACCGTAGTGTCGTTTTACACTGTGTTCGGCTGGGTATTCGTAGAAGTGGTAATATATGGCGTCGCGCCATTTGGCGAGTTGCTTTTCTCCGCGCAGGACTGGGACGAGGCTCTGGCCTTGTATGTCGGCGGGTATCTTTGCTCCTGCGAGCTCGAGGAATGTGGGGGCGTAGTCGATGTTTTGGACCATTTCTTGTATCTCACCGCGGCGTTTGAGTCCTTTGGGGAGGTGCATCAACAAGGGGGTGTTGAGGCTTTCTTCGTACATGAAGCGTTTGTCAAACCAGCCGTGTTCGCCCATATAGAAGCCTTGGTCGGAGGTGTAGACTATGAGGGTGTTGTCGTATAGATCGTTTGCTTTGAGGTAGTCGAGGAGGCGTCCGACCTCGTCGTCGAGCGATTTGGTGACTTTGGCATAGTCTCTCATGTATCGTTGGTACTTCCAGTCTGTCACGGCTTCGTTTTGGGGGGAGTCTTCGGTATAATTGCGGTATTGGGGGAAGCGACGGAAGAAGTCGCAGGAGAGGCTGTCGTGGAATGCCCAGTATGTCTGCTGGTCTTCTGGACTTTGGCGATTGACGTAGGCGAGGTATGTCGCGGTCAGGCGGCTGCTGTCGCCTGGCAGATAGGCTTTGTTGTCGTAGGCGAGGTCCATGTCGTGCTGACTGGCTATGGTCATTTCTTGTTGCTGGGCTGCCTGTCGTCCTTCCCAGCGGTCGTTGAAGTTTGCGGGTTTTGCGAAGGTCTGGTTCTCGTATTCTCGCATGTATTTCAGCTCGGGGAGCCAGTCGCGGTGGCAGGCTTTGTGGTGAACGAAGAGTATGAAGGGCTTTTGTCTGTCGCGTTGTTCCATCCATCGGATTGCCTTGTCGGTGATGATGTTGGTACAGTAGCCTTGTGCTTGCTGTGTGGTGCCGTCCATCTGGATGAAATCGGGGTTGTAATACTCGCCTTGTCCGTGGAGTATTTCGAAGTAATCAAAACCTGTGGGGGTGCTGACGAGATGCCATTTGCCTATGAGTGCGGTCTGGTAGCCTGCTTGCTGCATTAGCTTGGGCA
>CALZJL010000036.1 GCA_945787625.1 uncultured Prevotellaceae bacterium | reverse complement strand
AATATGTTCCATCCTGAAAATTCTGCCGAGTTTGCCGGCCTGACTGTCAATAAGGGGGTTGCGCAGCCTTCGAGCCGCAATCCGTATCTGAAGCGTGGTTCTTATGTGCGTCGACGTCTTAGTGCTGCTGAATATGTGGAGGGTATCCTCAAGGGAGATGCTTCGATGCTGGGGCAGGCGGTGACTCTGGTGGAGAGTACTCTGCCTGAACATCACCAGATTGCGCAGGAAGTGATTGAGAAGTGTCTGCCTTATAGTGGAAAGAGTGTGCGCATCGGCATCAGCGGTGTACCTGGAGCTGGCAAGAGTACGAGTATAGATGAGTTTGGCATTCATGTGCTGGACAAGTGGGGCGGCAAACTGGCTGTATTGGCCATAGACCCGAGCAGCGAGCGTACGAAGGGTAGTATCTTGGGCGACAAGACTCGCATGGAGAAGCTTAGTGTACACCCCAAGTCGTTTATACGCCCGAGTCCTTCGGCGGGCAGTCTGGGTGGTGTGGCGCGCAAGACTCGTGAGTCTATCATCTTGTGTGAGGCTGCGGGTTATGACAAGATTTTCGTGGAGACGGTGGGAGTCGGACAGAGCGAGACGGCGTGCCACTCGATGGTGGACTTCTTCCTGCTGATACAGCTGGCTGGTACTGGCGATGAGTTGCAGGGTATAAAGCGTGGCATTATGGAGATGGCTGACGGCATCGTGATAAACAAATGTGACGGCAGCAATGTGGAAAAGTGCCACTTGGCTGCGGGTCATTTCCGCAATGCCTTGCACCTGTTTCCTACGCCTGACAGCGGCTGGAGTCCTGAGGTGCTGTGTTATAGTGGTTTTTATGGCACTGGCATCGAGGAGGTGTGGGATATGATCTACCGTTATTTTGACTTTGTCAAGGCTAACGGGTATTTTGAGGTGCGTCGTGCTGAGCAGGCCAAGTATTGGATGTATGAGAGTATCGATGAGTGTCTGCGCAATAGTTTCTATGGCAATGCCTCTATCAGTTCGATGCTGCAGAGGGCTGAGGGCGAGGTGCTCTCTGGCAGGAAATCGTCATTCGTGGCTGCGGCTGAGCTGCTCGACTCGTACTTTGCACTCCTCCATTAGCCACTTGGGGGTGCTGGTGGCTCCGCAGATACCTACGGTGTCGCACTGCTGAAACCACGATGAGTCTATCTCGCTGGCTGTCTCTATCATGTAGCTGCGGGGGTTGACGTCTTGGCACTGTCCGAAGAGGACGCGTCCGTTGCTGCTCTTGCGCCCACAGACGAAGAGGACCACGTCGTGGGTCTGGGCAAAGCTGCGTATGTTGGGCATGCGGTTGGCCACCTGACGGCAGATGGTGTCGGCGTATTTGAAGTTGACGTGGGGGCTGATGTGGGTCTGTATATAGTCTACTATCTGGCGGAAGCCGTCGAGGCTTTTGGTGGTCTGGCTGTAGAGACTGATGTCGGTGTTCATGTCGAGCCGGCTGACTTCGGTGGGGCTTTCGATGACGATGGCAGTGCCTTGGGTCTGTCCGACGAGCCCGAGGACTTCGGCATGTCCGTTTTTGCCGAAGATGACTATCTGCTTGGGGGTGGCGGACTGCTGGCTCTCTTGGTATTCTTTGCGTATGCGGTCTTGGAGATGGAGGACTACGGGACAGGTGGCGTCGATGATGTGTATGTTCTGCTGCTGGGCTTGGTGGTAGGTGGTGGGGGGCTCGCCGTGGGCTCGCAGCAGGAGGTTGCAGTCGTGGAGCTGGCTGAGCTGGGCGTGGTCTATGGTCTGCAAGCCCATGTCTTGCAGGCGGCTGCACTCGGTGCCGTTGTGTACGATGTCACCGAGGCAGTATAGTGGTTTGCCGTCTTTGAGTTCTTCTTCGGCCTTGCGTATGGCTCGGGTCACTCCGAAGCAGAAACCGCTTCCTTCGTCAATTTCAATAACCATGCTTGCTGTTGGGGGATTGTCATGTCGCTGTTGTCGAGCACGATGGCATCGGGAGCCTGGGTGAGGGGCGAGATTTCGCGGTGGCTGTCGATGTAGTCGCGCTCCTGTACGTTGCGGAGTATCTCTTGGTAGTCTACGGTCTGTCCTTTGGCTGTGAGTTCGTCGTAGCGTCGCTTGGCGCGTATCTCGGGGCTGGCGGTGACGAAGATCTTGAGCTCGGCGTTGGGGAAGACTACGGTGCCTATGTCGCGGCCGTCGAGTATGACTCCGCCTTGCTGTCCCATCTGGCGTTGCTGCTGTACCATGGCCTGACGTACGAAGCCCAATGTGGCGATGGGGCTGACGTGGTTGCTGACTTGCATGGTGCGTATGTCGTCCTCGACGAGCTTGCCGTTGAGATAGGTGTCGGGGCGTCCTCGCTGGGGATTATAGCGGAAGGTGATGTGTATGTCGGGCATGGCTGCCTGAAGTCGCTGTGTGTCGATGTTGCCCTGTGGGTCTATCATGCCGTTTTGCATGGCATAGAGGGTGACGCTGCGATACATGGCGCCGGTGTCGATATAGACGTAGCCCATCTGGCGTGCGAGGTCTTTGGCCATGGTGCTCTTGCCGCAGGAGGAGTGGCCGTCTATGGCTATGGTTATTTTTTTCATGTTGTTTGGTTATTTTGTTGTTTGGTTGTTTGGTTGGGTCGATTGTTTTTTGGGTTGTTGTTTGGGCTTTCTCGGGAAGCTGTAGGCGAGGGTGAAGTCGAGCGTGGGGGCTCCGTAGTGGTAGTTGCCGTATGCTATGCCAAACTTGATGTTCTTGATGCTGAGGCCTGCACCGAGGGTGAGACCTGCGGCGTGTGAACTGCCTGCGGCTTTCATTTCGTAGCCGCGGCGGAAGTTGTAGCCTAAGCCTACCCATATTCGGTCTTGCCACAGGAGTATGTCGGCTCCGAGGTCTATATGGCTGAGTATGACCTGTCCTGCTCCTACGGGTTCGCCTCCGTTGCTGTAGTTGGTGCTCTTCCACTGAAACATGTCGAAGAGGGTGAGGTGCAGCCTGACGGGGAGGAATGTGAGGCCCTTGCTGATGCCTATCTGCATGTCGATGGGGAGCCGCTCCTTGACGTCGCCAAAGGCTCGGACTTGTCCGCCGAGGTTGGCAAAGAGGGTGGAGATGGAGAGGTCGTGGTCTTCGTCGTAATAGTTGATGCCGAGGTCTACGGCGAGGCCTATGGAGGTGTAGCCTGCGTAGTGGCTGTATAGGAATTTGCCGTAGACTCCGCCTGTAAATCTGTCGGAGAGCATGTAGCTATAGCCGCCGTAGAGGTTCATGTCGAGGGCTGTGAGGGTGCCGAGGCGGTTGCCTTCGAGGTCTGTCTCTATGATGCCTCCGTAGCCTACGAACTGGGCTCCTACGCCCCAGTTGCCATACTTGCCGTGGTTCTGGACGTAGTTGAGGGAGCCTGCATTGCTGCCTTTCATATAGGTAAGGAAGTTGAAACAGAGGCTGCGGTCGGTGACATTGGCCATGAGAGCAGGGTTGATGGCTGCGAGCGAGGCGTCGTCGTCGACGAGGGTGATGTTTTTGCCTCCGAGGGCAAGGGCGTGCGATGAGGTGGGCAGATTGAGGAAATTGAATATGCTGCGACCTTCCTGTGCATGACCGAGGACGTGCGACAGGAGGGCGACGAGCAGGTATATTATGGCTCTATTACGATACATGGAGTGCATTTTGTCTTCAAAGATAACGCTTTTTGGAGCAATATTAGTGCTGTCGGGGTGAAAAATGTATTTCTTGTCTAAAAAATAACTGTTTGTTTGTGTCAAATATAAAAAAAAGTGCTACTTTTGCGAATGCAGCAACGTGAAAAATCGAAAAAACAATATATCATTATGGAATTTATCAAAACTGTGAACGACGATTTCCGCAAGCAGAAGTCTACTAACATCCTGATTGGATATGTGGTAGTGCTTGCGGCTATGTTCGTCTCTTTCGAGTACACTCAGCGCGAGGAGAAAGTAGTGGAGGAGGAGAAGATTTACGACTTCGTTATGGAGGAGGACATGATTCCTATCACTCAGCAACAGGAGGTCGTGGCACCTCCACCTGCTGCCGTGACTCCTATCACTCCGGAGGTGCTGAACATCGTGGACGACAACACTGAGCTGCCTCAGGAGGAGATTGAGACGAGCGAGGAGGTTAACCAGGCTATCACTACGGTGGTGGGTACGGGTGCTCCTTCGGCTGCCGTGGCTACGGGTCCTGTGGGTCCTGTGGTCGAGGAGGTTGACGATGAGCGCATCTTTGACGTGGTTGAGGAGAATCCTCAGTTCCCCGGCGGTGAGGAGGCTCTCTACAAGTGGCTGAGCAGCAATATACGCTATCCTGAAATCTGCCGTGAGCAGGGTGTACAGGGTCGTGTGATTGTGGCTTTCGTGGTCAACAAGGACGGTTCGATCGTCGATGTGAAGGTTGTGCGCTCGCAGGACCAGCACCTCTCGGACGAGGCTGTGCGTGTGGTCAAGACCATGCCTAAATGGAAGCCTGCACGTCAGGGCAACAAGCCTGTACGCGCGCGTTTCAACCTCCCTGTAATGTTCCGCCTGAGCTAAATGCTTATGTTCACGCCCGAAGAGATTCTGGACTTTATAAATCAGGGGCTGGCTGACCTCGATCTGGAACGCCAGCCCTCTGGTCTGTACAAGCCTATAAGGTATGTGCTTGACATGGGGGGCAAACGTCTGCGCCCGGTACTGATGCTCTTGGCTTACAACATGTATGACGAGGACGTCAGGTCGATTCTGCCTGTGGCTCTTGGTCTTGAGACGTATCACAACTATACTCTCCTGCACGACGACGTGATGGACAGGGCTGAGGTGCGCCGGGGACATGCGTGTGTTCACAAGGTATGGAACGACAATACTGCCATACTGAGTGGCGACACTATGCTGGTGCTTGCCTATCAGATGGTAGCCCAGTGCAAGTCTGGACATTTGGAGCGTGTGCTTGATGTGTTTACGAGGACGGCTCTGGAGATTGGCGAGGGGCAGCAGTATGATGTGGACTTCGAATCTCGCCTGGACGTGACTACCGACGAGTATATCGAGATGATCCGTCTCAAGACGAGTGTGCTGCTGGCTGCTGCTCTGAAGATTGGTGCCTTGCAGGCTGGGGCTCCCGATGGAGACGCTGACTTGCTGTATCAGTTTGGAGAAAAGATTGGCCTTGCTTTCCAGCTGCAGGACGACTTGCTCGATGTGTATGGCGATTTTGAAACGTTCGGCAAGCGCATCGGTGGTGATATCCTGTGCAACAAGAAGACGTATCTCCTCATAAATGCCTTGCTCGGAGCGGACGAGTCCCAAAGGGCTGAGCTTGTATCTTGGATTAATGCTGGGGACTTTGACGAAGAGGAGAAGATTAGGGCAGTGACGAGGCTGTATGACGTGATTGGGGTTCGCTCTCTGTGTGAGGGGCTCATCAACGATTACTTCGGTCAGGCGAAGGTGCTGCTCGACAGGGTTGCGCTCCCTGAGGAAAAGAAGGCCGTACTCTGGCAGTATGCCTTGACTCTGCTGGGCAGGAAGTTCTGACAGATTGCTGTGACTGACACACATACTCACATATATGAGCCTGAATTTGACATCGACCGCAGCGAGATGATGTCGCGTGCTGCAGCGGCTGGGGTGAGCCGCATGTTGCTGCCGAATATCAACGAGGAGAGCATACCGCGTATGATGAGCATGGTAGCAGACTACCCCGAGGCGTGCAGGGCGATGATGGGGCTTCACCCCGAGGACGTGAAGGCTGACTGGACTGAGGTGCTGGACAGAATGGAGCTTGTACTGAGGTCGGCTGGGCGTGGCACTTTCGTAGCAGTGGGTGAGGTCGGTCTGGATTTCTACTGGGACGAGACGTTCCGCAAGGAACAGATTGAGGCGTTTGAGAGACAAATAGGCTGGGCTCGCGATTTGGACTTGCCGCTGGTGATACACACACGCAAGGCTGAGCCTGAATTGCTGAGGATTATGGATCGGCACCGCGGTGATGGTCTTCGTGGCATCTTCCATTGCTTCGGCGGAAGCATTGAGACGGCGGTGAGGCTATTGAAATATGAGGGGTTCTGCCTTGGTATCGGTGGCGTGGTGACGTTCAAGAAGAGCCGCTTGCCTGAGACGCTGCGTCGTGTGCCTCTCGACAGGATTGTATTGGAGACTGACGCGCCTTATATGGCTCCCACACCGCATCGGGGCAAGCGCAACGAGCCTGCGTTCGTGCGAGACATTGCGGAGTTTGTGGCTGGGGTATATGGGACTGACATCGATGTGGTGGAAAGGGTGACTGACGCAAATGCTCTGCGTGTATTTGGGACGCTTTGACTCTGCGTTTGTCGTATGAAAGAGGAAAAAAGTCTATCTATGGGTAACTTTTTTCAATAAAAATGCCGAATTATAAACAAAAAATGATATTTTTGTATTCGGAAACCATGTTTGGAGAGATGCTCGAGTGGCTGAAGAGGCACGCCTGGAAAGCGTGTAAACGTCAAAAGCGTTTCGGGGGTTCGAATCCCCCTCTCTCCGCATACTGATTATAAATTATTAATAACAAATAAATTTAAATTACCAAAACAATGAAAAAGTTATTTGCAATTGTTGCTATGGTTGCTGCTGTTTCTTTTGCTGCAACGTCAACTGCAATGGCTCAGGAGGATGAGGTGGCTGCTGCTGCTGACACGACTGAAGCTGCTGTGAACGATTCTGTAGAGGCTGACTCGGCTGCCGTCGAGGCTGCTCCTGTCGAGGCTGCTGTGGCAGAGGAGGAGTCTGAGAGCATTCACAAGGCTCTGAAGACAAAGTTCATCGAGGGTGGTGCTGACTTCATGTCGCTCGTGGCTATCGCCTTGGTACTCGGTCTTGCTTTCTGCATCGAGCGTGTTATTTACCTGAGCTTGGCTCAGATCAACACTCGCAAGTTCTGTGCTGAGCTCGCTGGGCTCGTGGCTGCCGGCAAGGTTGCTGAGGCTATCGAGAAGGCCAAGAATACTCGCGGTCCTGTGGCTCAGGTCAGCCGTAAGGCTCTTGAGTGTCTGAACTCTAAGGAGCAGAACGACATCGCTACCATCGAGCGTACTATCAATATGGAGGCTGAGGTACAGGGTTCTTACCTCGAGGAGAACTGCTCTTGGATCACTCTGTTTATCGCCATGGCTCCATCTCTCGGATTCCTTGGTACTGTGATTGGTATGGTCATGGCCTTCGACCAGATCCAGAAGGCTGGTGATATCAGCCCGACAGTCGTGGCTGGCGGTATGAAGGTGGCCTTGATTACTACTATCTTCGGTATCGTCGTTGCCTTGATTCTGCAGGTGTTCTACAACTTCATTCTTGCTCGCGTAGAGGCTCTGACTGGTAATATGGAGGAGGCTGCTCAGGAACTGCTCGTAATGTGCGTGAAGAGCGACAAGTGCCAGAAGTAATCCTTCGGGGTCGTACCTTAAATATTAAAGAATCCACTTATTTCATATTAAGGAGAGACAAGTAATGAAAATACAGAATATATCAAAATACGCAATGTTGGGCGTAATCGGCCTCAGCCTTGTTGTCTTCATTCTCTTCTTCCTGTTGGGATGGGACAACTACGAGGGCGACTATGTGGCTCCGACTTGCACAGGCCTCCTACTGGTATGGATGTACCTGATGGTGGTCGCTGCAGCTGGTCTCACCGTGTGGTCTGTAGTGAAGAGCGCACAGAGTACCAAGGGTAACGATCCTGCTGCCACTACTGGCGTACCTGGCGGCAAGGTGATTATGGGTACCATCGTGCTGACTATAGTTTCTCTGGTCGTAGGTCTGCTTCTTGGCATCGGCGAAGAGGATTTCACTGCTGCTGACGGCACCGTGACTACCGGCGGTTGGGTACAGGTCGTAGATATGTTCATCTGGAGCATATATATCCTTACTATAGCGGCTGTTGCTGCTGTCGGTGTGGCTATGTCTGGTATCCTGACCAAGAATGCTTCTAAGTAAAACAGTTTAACACAGCGAGAAAGATATGGCTAAGAAGAAAAAGAAAATGCCCGGACTGAACACCAGTTCTACCGCCGATATCTCTTTCATGCTGCTCATCTTCTTCCTGGTGACTACAAGTATGGACACCGACATGGGTCTCGCCCGTCGTCTGCCACAGCCACCAGATAAGGAACAGGAACAGGCTCAGATGGATATCCATGAGCGCGACATCATGTGTGTGCGTATCAACTCTCAGGGTTTCCTTTGGGTATCTGACGGCAACGGTAGCGGATATGCCGAACTGGCTGACCTCCGCGCACGTGCCAAGGCATTCATCGCAAACGAGCAGAACTTGCCTAAGTTCCCAGAGCGTGTGGCCAAGAACATCGACCTTCTGGGTATGTGCTACATCACGGAAAACCATGTAATTTCAGTACAGACTGACCGTGGCACTCCATACGATGTGTACTTCACTGTACAGAATGAGTTGGTGGCAGCATACAACGAGCTCAGAAATGAATTGGCTAAGTCCAAGTTCCATCGTGAGTATGCGGCTTTGACTGAAGAACAGAAGGCGGCAATACGTGCATACTATCCTCAGAGGATATCTGAGGCCGAACCTAAAAACTATGGAGGAAACTGATAATGGCAGGATTTAAGAAAAAGGCAAGCCGCGAAATGCCCGAGATGAACACTTCATCTCTCCCTGACTTGATCTTCACCATCTTGTTCTTCTTCATGATCGTGACGACGATGCGTGAGGTCACTCTCAAGGTCAAGTTCACCGTGCCTGCGGGTACAGAGCTTGAGAAGCTGGCCAAGAAGAGTGCGGTAAGTTTCATCTATGTCGGTCCTCCTACTGACGCTCTGCGCGCTCAGATGGGTAGCGGTACACGTATACAGCTGAACGACCGCTATGCTGAGCCTCGCGAGGTGATGGACTTCGTGGCTGCTGAACGCCAGGGTATGGCGAATCAGGCCGAGCAGACCATCTCTATCAAGGCTGACCAGCGCACTCAGATGGGTTATATCACAGATATCAAGGAGGTACTGCGTAAGTCTTGGGCTTTGCGTATCAACTACTCTGCGTCAAAGCGCAATTGATTT
>CALZJL010000035.1 GCA_945787625.1 uncultured Prevotellaceae bacterium | reverse complement strand
GCAGCAAAGGCAGTCTGCACATCAACCGAGCCCACCATTTAGGAATCACATAGCCCCAATAAGCAGCATTCCCCACCGAGCACAACACCACAGTCAGCACACCAGTGACCACCGTAGCGAGCAACATAAGCGGCACACACACCACCAGCTGGTAAGCCCTATACAGAAACCACATCATTCCATCAGCGAATCACGACGGATGATAAACACATCCTCATTGTCCCTCTTCATCAGATACTTCTCACGAGCCAGCCTCTCAACATTATCATAAACGTCCAAAGCATTCAGTCTCCGAGTATCCTCCTCATACAAACTACGATACATATCAATCTCCTCCTCAAGAGTAGCAATCTCCTGAAGACGCAAATAGCGGTTATAGCAACTATTGTCATCAACAAAGCCCACTATCATTACGATAATGGCAGAAACCACAGCATACTTATACCGGCCGATAAAGTCAAATAAAGAATGAAAGCGTCTCATCGAAACATAATATTTGCACGCAAAGGTACAAATTACATTGCGTAAATCCAAATAATTTATTAAATTTGCACCACATAAAAACAAAAACAAACACCCACACACAATGGAATACCTCGTATCAGCACGCAAATACCGCCCCATGACCTTCACCACCGTCATAGGTCAGCAAGCCCTCACCGCCACCCTCAAGAACTCCATTCACAACGGCAAGCTCGCCCACGCCTATCTCTTCTGCGGTCCCCGCGGCGTAGGCAAGACCACCTGTGCCCGCATCTTCGCCAAGACCATCAACTGCCTCACTCCCACTCCCGACGGCGAAAGCTGCGGTCACTGCGAAAGCTGCGCAGCCTTCGACCAAGGACGCAGCCTCAACATACACGAACTCGATGCTGCCTCCAACAACTCCGTCGAAGACATTCGCGAGCTCATCAAGCAAGTCCAGATACCACCCCAGACAGGCCGCTACAAAGTCTTCATCATCGACGAAGTCCACATGCTCTCGCCAGCCGCCTTCAACGCCTTTCTCAAGACCCTCGAAGAGCCCCCCACCTACACCATCTTCATACTCGCCACCACCGAGAAACACAAGATACTCCCCACCATACTCTCACGCTGTCAAGTCTACGACTTCAACCGCATGACCCTCGACGACACCGTCGCCCACCTCCGCAACGTAGCCCACAGCGAAGGCTACACAGCCGACGACGAAGCCCTCCAGCTCATAGCCGAAAAAGCCGACGGAGGCATGCGCGACGCCCTCTCCATCTTCGACCAGATGACAGCCTTCACCGACGGCCACCTCACCTACCAGAAAGTCTGCGAGAGCCTCAACGTACTCTCTACCGAATACTACTTCCGCCTCACAGACCACTTCCTCGCCAACCAAGTCCGCGAGAGCCTCCTCCTCCTCAACGACGTTCTCCACAAAGGCTTCGACCCCGGTCACCTAATATCCGGCATGGCCAGCCACATGCGCCAGCTCCTCGTAGCCCGCGATGCCAGCACCCTTCCCCTGCTCGAAGCAAGCCAACCCACACGCCAACGCTATCAAGAGCAAGCCAGCAAATGCCCCCTCCCCTTCATCTACAAAGCCATCAAGCTCTGCAACACCTGCGACCAAAACTACCGCCAGAGCCACAACAAGCGCCTCCAAGTCGAAATCTGCCTCATAGAGTGCGCCCAAATCACCCAAAGCGACGACAGCGAAGGCTCGGGGCGTAGCCCCCGCAAGACACTAAAACCCATCTTCAGCCTGTGGCAAGCACAAGCCCAGCCACAGCCACAAACCCCACAGCAAGCACAGAGCCACACCCAAACACACTCCACCCCCAGCCACCATACCCCACAACCCCATAAAGTCGACCCCACCCCCCAGATACCACGACTCAAGCTCACCACCCTCGGCCCCAGCATACGCCACACCGCCCCCCAAGCCAAGCCCGAGACAACAGAAAAAGAGCAGCTCGCCACCCCTCAAGCCAAGCCCTTCACCCAAGAAGACATCATACTCCAGTGGCACACCTACATAGCCAACATGCCCCAAGAACGCACAGCCATGGCCATGCGCATGCGAGCCATGCCACTCAAGATGATCACCCCCACCACCTTCGAAGTCACCGCCAGCAACCAGCAAGTAGCCCAATACATGCAAAACATGAAAGAAAGCATACTACGGTTCATACGCCAAGGCCTGGGCAACACCACCATCGACATGAACATCAACACTGCCGACCCCATCCAAATACTCCACCAGACCAGCAAGCCCGCCCTACTCGAACGCATGCAAGAACGCAACAAGAGCATACGCAAGCTCGTACAAGAATTAGAACTAAAAATAAACAACTGATAACCCCCGAAACAACAACAATGTCAACAACACGCGAAACAGAAGGACTCCAAGCCCTCGGCAAGAAGACTGAATACCGTCAAAACTACGCCCCCGAAGTACTCGAAACCTTCGAAAACAAACACCCAGACAACGACTACTGGGTACGCTTCAACTGCCCCGAGTTCACCAGCCTATGTCCCATCACCGGACAACCCGACTTTGCCGAGATACGCATCTCCTACATTCCCGACCAACGCATGGTCGAAAGCAAAAGTCTCAAACTCTACCTCTTCTCCTACCGCAACCACGGAGACTTCCACGAAGACTGCGTCAACAAAATCATGAAAGACCTCATCCGCCTCATGGATCCCAAATACATCGAAGTCACAGGCATCTTCACCCCCCGCGGCGGCATCAGCATCTGGCCCTACGCCAACTACGGACGCCCCAATACAAAATACGAAAAGATGGCCGAATACCGCATGCTCCACCACCAACTCTAAGCCAACTCAGAACCAACTCCGCCACCCCAATACACCCATGGACAACCGCAAGACACTCACCATCTACCGAGCTTCAGCCGGCAGCGGCAAGACCTTCACCCTCACCGTCGAATACATTACCCTCCTGGTGAGCCCCGATTCACGCCCCGATGAATACGCCCACACCCTCGCCGTCACCTTTACCAACAAAGCCACCGCCGAGATGAAAGACCGCATACTCCAGCACCTCTACGGCATCTCACAATCCAAAGACAGCAGCACCCCCTACGCAACAGCCATACTCGCCAAGCTCCAAGAGCGCGGCACCCCCATCAGCCCAGACCAGCTACGCGAAAAAGCCAGCAACGCCCTACGCAACATACTCCACGACTACAGCCACTTCCGCGTCGAGACCATCGACAGTTTCTTCCAAAGCATACTCCGCTCGTTAGCCCGCGAATTAGGCCTCAGTGCCAACCTCCAAGTAGACCTCAACGACACCCAAGTAGCAAATGCAGCCGTCGACAGACTCATCGACATACTCGAAGAAGACACCGAACTACAGAAAAACATACTCGACTATGTCAGCGAGCAACTCGACCAAGAAGGCAAATGGGACATCACCACCAGTCTCAAGAACTTCGCCAGCCAGATATTCAGTCCCGACTACATGCAGCGCAGCACCGAAGACCGCAAACGCCTCTCCGACAAAGCCCTCATCAGCAAGTTCCGCAAGCAGATGTACCAGACCAGCCAATCCCTCACCCAACACATCGAAGACACCCTCCCCCCCCTCATACAATCCAGCCGCGACAGCGGAATACTCAACTGCTTCAGTCGCAACTGCGTCGAAAGCACCCTTCTCAAAATCCTTGACACAAGAGAAATAAACTATGCAAGCACCTTCAAAAGCTTCCTCCAAGACGGTCCAAGCGCACTCAACAAGAAATACCAGCAAGACCCCACCATCTGCGCCAAGGCACGCACCCTCTCCGGCCAGATCCGCCACTACCTCGACGATCTCACCCATCTAAAGCGCGACGCCACCACCGCCCGCATGATACTCAAATACATACGCCCCCTCCAGCTACTCGGTCGCATCGACAGCGAAGTCCACGCCATCAACGAAGAAAACGAACGCTTCAACCTAAGCCAGACCCCCACCCTCCTCTCCAAGCTAGTCGACGGACAAGACAGCCCCTTCGTCTTCGAAAAGACAGGCACCATCATCAACAACGTCATGATCGACGAATTCCAAGACACCAGCAAGCTCCAGTGGAACAACTTCCGCGTCCTCCTCTTCGAAAACCTCAGCATGGGAGGCCGCGTCCTCATCGTAGGCGACATCAAGCAAAGCATCTACCGCTGGCGCGGCGGCGACTGGCAGCTACTCCACAACCTCGACCACGAGATGCACATCTGGCACCCCACCACCCACACCCTCGACACCAACTACCGCAGCCAGCAAGAAATAATCAACTTCAACAACCAATTCTTCCCTGCCGCAGCCAACATCCTCGACACCCTCGCCCCCCAAGCCCCCATCAAAATCACCAACCTATACACCGACGTCACCCAACACCACCCCAACCACACCGCCACCCCCCACGGCCACGTAAGCCTCAAGATCATCAACAACGACAAAAAGCAATACCCCGACCACACAACCGACTACATAGACGAATGGATGCTCAGCGACATGCTCCATCAGATAGAGACACTCCACGCCCAAGGCCTCCCATTAGAACAGATGGCAATCCTCGTCAGGAAAAACAAATACATCCACCCGATACTCGACTACTTCCGACACCACGCCCCAACCAACATCAGCATCACCAGCGACGAAGCCTACCTCCTCGACAGTTCCCCCCTCGTCAACCTCATCATCACCACCCTCCGCATGTTCGTCACCGACGAGCAACTCAACCCCATACCCATACGCCAATTCCTCCACCTCTACCACACCCACCTCCAGCCCACTCCACCCGACATCGACACTATCATGCGCAGCCCCACAGAGCAGCTCATGCCCCCAGCCCTACACTCCCGATGGCACGAACTCAGTCAGATGCCCCTCTACGAACTCGTCGAAGAACTCTACGCCCTCCTACACCTCGACAAACTCAGCGGACAAGAAGCCTACCACTTCGCATTCCTCGACACCCTCCGCACCCACCTCCGCGACAACCCCAACGACATACACACCTTCCTCACCCGTTGGGACGACACATACCACACCCTCCCCATCCCCAGCGGCACCAACCAAGGCATCCGCATCCTCACCATACACAAATCCAAAGGCCTCGAGTTCCACACCGTCCTCCTCCCCTACTGCCAGTGGGACATCGAAAAAGACCACCACAACGAACTACTCTGGTGTCACCCCGAGAACAACCAAGACCAGTTCGGCACCCTTGGCGCCATGCCCATCAACCGCACCAGTACCATGGAAGAAAGCCACTTCAGCCAACGATACACCACCGAACACCACCAAAACCGCATCGACGAACTCAACAGCCTCTACGTAGCCTTCACCCGAGCCTCCAGCAACATGTACATCTGGACCCAGACCAAAGCAAAAGACATCAGCACCAATAGCCACATCGGCGACCTCATCAACGCCACCATCAACCCCACCGCCCAGTTCGATACCGACGGCATCTACCAAGTCAGCTACGGACAACCCGTCACCACCCACAAAGCCACCAAGCACAGCGACAACCGCATGCAGCCCGACTACGAAGACCACCCCGTCACCATGCAGACCTACGCCGCCCACTTCAACTTCCGCCAAAGCAACGAGTCACGCGAGATGCTACAATCCCTCACCACCCGTCAGCGAGGCACCATCTACCACCGCATACTCTCCGCCATACACACCGCCCAAGACATACCAACAGTCATAAGCCGCGCCCTAACCGACAGACACATCACCCCCGAGCAAGCCGACGAACTCAACCAACAACTCCAGCAGATACACACCAACCCCCTAATATCAAACTGGTTCACCCCCGACGCCACGCCCTACAACGAATGCGGACTCCTCGACCCCACCACACACAACCCAAGCAAGCGCACACAACGCCCCGACCGCGTCATCACCCACAACCACCAAACCACCGTCATCGACTACAAATTCGGAGCCGAACACCAGCAACACCACAACCAAGTCAGACACTACATGCACATACTCCAAAAGATAACCCCCGACAAACCAATCAGAGGCTACCTCTGGTACGTAGACAAACACCAAGTCATCGAAGTAAAACCCTAAAGAAAAACATAAAAACCTAACAAGCGAAGCGACCTCACAACCTCACAACCTCACAACCTTATAACCTCATAACCTCACAAAAAAATGTCCTTCCTCCAATACGTAGCCCAAGACCTTCTCCAACGTCACCACGGAGACCTCAGCCAAGTCACCATCATACTCCCCAACAAGCGCGCCCGACTCTTCCTCAACGAAGCCCTCCTCAGCCTTGCCAAGCAACCCACATGGGAGCCCCACTACATCACCTCCAGCGACCTCTTCGCCCAGCTCTCAGGCTCCAGCGTCAGCGACCCCATACCAGCCATCGCCACCCTCTACGACCTCTACAGCCAGCAGACAGGTCCACAAGCCGAAAGCATAGACCAGTTCTGGGGTTGGGGCGAGATACTCCTCAGCGACTTCGACGACATCGACAAACACCTCGTCGACGCCAAGAGCCTCTTCAGCAATGCCAAAGACCTCGCCCACATGGAGACCCTCGACTACCTCGAACCCACCCAGTTGGAAGCCCTAAAACAATTCTTCAGCAACTTCACCACCAACTACAAGACCCACATACAACAACGCTTCATACAACTCTGGAGCATCATGCCAGCCCTCTACGATGGCCTCAAGACATCCATGCCCCCCCACACATACCCCTACGAAGGAGCCATGCAACGCGCTGTCATCGAAGACCACACCCTCCTCGCCAGCATACCCCAAGACCGAGAATACAACTTCGTAGGCTTCAACATGCTCAGCGAGACCGACAAAGCCCTCATGCAATACCTACACCGCCGCCATCAAGCCAAGTTCTACTGGGACTACGACCACTACTACCTCGACGACCCCAACTCCGAAGCAGGCGAATTCATACGCCAAAACCTCAAACACTTCCCCAACCAACTCACAAGCGCCAACGGCTACGACCAATCCCAACTCTACGACAACATACGCCACAAACAGCACCTCACCTACGTCAGCACCAGCACCGACACCATCGGCACCCGCTACATACCCCAATGGCTCACCACCCACCTCACCACCCAAGAACGCCAGACAGCCATACTCCTATGCGACGAAGACCAACTCGAAACCGTCCTCCACTCCATACCCGACCAAGGCTCCAACGCCCCACACGACCTCAACATCACCATGGGCTTCCCCCTCAAAGCCACCCCCATCTATAGCCTCATCATCGCCCTCACCACCCTCCAGACCGAAGGCTGGGACCCCAAGCGACAACGCTTTCGCCGTCCCTACCTCCAGACCATAAACAATCACCCCTACGCCCCCTACCTCGACCAGCAAGACTGGCAACACCCCCTCCCCGACCAACACATCGACACCCTCATAAGCTACCTCGACCACATCGTCATCAAGATAGCCACCGCCACCGTCCTGAGCCAAGAAAGCGAAGCCACCCCAGGTCCCTACGACATACTCATGACCGAAAGCATCTACACCACCCACAAGACCCTCAACTACCTCCACGACATCACCACATCCACCCCCCACCCCATCAAGCTCCTCCCCGCCACCATGCGCCGTCTCCTCCGCCACGTCCTCACCACCCGCACCATACCCTTCAGCGGAGAGCCAGCCAGCGGACTCCAAGTCATGGGCGTTCTCGAGACCCGTCTCCTCGACTTCACCAACATCCTCATGCTCAACGTCGGCGAAGGCCACTTCCCCAAGCTCCAGTCCGACACCACCCTAATCCCCAACACCCTACGCACAGGCTTCCACCTCACCACCACACGCCATCGCATAGCCGTCTACGCCTACTACTTCTACCGCCTCCTCCAGCGCGCAGAACACATCACCTTCCTCTACAACGAAAACTCCACCGGCATACAGAAAAATGAGATAAGCCGCTTCCTCCGCCAGCTCCAAGCCGAAAGCACCATACCCCTCCGCACCATACGCCTCACAGCCAGCCAACACATCACCACCACCCCCACCCCAGACTACATCGACAAGACCCCGTCCATCATACAAGCCCTCCACCAGATGTACGACACCGCCACCAACACACAAGCCAGCGTCCTCACCCCCAGCAGCATCAACCGCTACATCACCTGCCCCATGCAGTTCTACTACAGCAACATCTGCAAGCTCCGCATCAAAGAAGAACAAGACACCATCGGAGCCCGAGAATTAGGCAGCATCTTCCACGCCAGCATCGAACACATCTACAAAGAAATCATCAGCCACCACCGAAGCACCACCACCACCCACACAAACCCAAACATTCTCACCACAGCCGACCTCAGCCCCTACATCGCCCCAGGCAACACACGCCTGTCAGAAATCATCGCCACCCAATTCCGTCAAGTAGCAGGCATCACCGACTTCCGCGGCGAAACCATCATCATGCGCAACGTCATCGAACAATACCTACGCAACACCATCAGACACGACATACAGACAGCCCCCATCATCATCGACGCGATGGAAGAAATGATATCCATACCCCTCACCATACAAAACAACGACACCCCCCCACTCCACCTCAGAGTAGGAGGCATCGTAGACAGAATGGACAAAGTCAGAGACCCCCAAGGCGAAGAATACCTCCGCGTCCTCGACTACAAGACTGGCGCACGCCACGACAAACCAAGCACCCTCCAAGACCTCTTTGCCGACAAAGAACACAGCGGATACTACCTCCAAGCATTCCTCTACGCCGTCTGCGCACGACACACCAGACACTACCAAGGCCGAGTCAAGCCAGTACTCCTATACGTCAATCAAGCCAACCACACAGACTACGACCCCACCCTCCTCCTCGCCGCAAACAAAACAAATGAGACCAGAATCGAAGACATCGCCGACCTCGAGCAAGAGTACATAGACCTCCTAACCCAGAAGATAAGCCAAATCTTCGACCCCAGTCTCCCGTTCTGCAAAACCAGCAATACCAAAGTATGCGAATGGTGCGACTACAAAGACCTCTGTCATTAAAAAGAAGGCTGTTTTAGGATCTAAGCCCCAAAACAGCCATATTTTGCCTCAAAATTCGTGCTCGGCTCATGTACCACCACCGAATGCCAAGCCCCAATGAATCTCTGTGCAAATATACAACATTGGC
>CALZJL010000034.1 GCA_945787625.1 uncultured Prevotellaceae bacterium | reverse complement strand
TGTTCTTGGGTCAGTATGAAGCGGGGGTGACAGAAGTAATAATCCTTTGGGTTGCTGGCTTCGAATGTGCTGTTGCTGTGGATGCGGTCTGAGAAGAACCTGTTCTCGTCATTCTCGTCGGTCATACTGGCTGTAGGGTTTACGCTCACTCCGTTTATTGTTTGTACGATGATGTTTCCCATGTTGTCTTGGAAGCCCAGTTGTCTGCCTTGTGGATATTCTTCTACGGCGTTTGGCATCTCAATGGGTAGACTGAATGTGTAGAGCTTTGGACCGATTTTCTGCAACGTCACTTCGATGGGTACGGAATTGATGGTGGCGTGGCTCTCTATGAGTTTGCGGGTGGTGATGGTGCGGCCTTTCGAGTTGAGCAGCTCTTCGCCCAGAGTTATGGACGAGGGGTCTGTCTGTGCGTGTGTGTGTTGCATTCCTGCCCAAAGGAATGCAGACATGATGATGATGTATCGGATTGCTTTCATAGTTGTTTGTTGTGGTATGTGTGTGGGTTAGTGACGTTATATTTTAGTATGCAAATGTATTAAATATTTATGTAAATACATTATAAAAATATACAAAAAACGGGTAGGACGTGACTTTTTAATGGTTTTGTCTTTGATATTTCGTGGCAATATGCTACCTTTGGAGAAACATTTATTGATATTCTGATGAAGAGACTTCTTTTTTTGCCGCTGTTGCTGGTGTCTGTCATGGTGTCTGCCAAGTCTGGCAATATACCGTCGTATACTTCGTTTGTATATTGGATTCAGGGTGTGGATACGTTGTATGACGAGGGCAATAACATATTGCTCGAGAGTAGTTCGCCAGATGGTACTGTGACTATAAGGGTGCGTCATGAGGAGTGGGACAATGTGGTCAGCGAGCGGAGACAACAACTCATTCAACCTTGGCATTCGGCGATGTCTGCGTCTAAGGGTATCAGGGCAATCATACATCAGGGCAAGTCTAATACGGATGCTCTCATGATTACTCCTCGTTCGCCTAAGACTACTCCTGCTATCGTGGCTGTGGAGCAGCTTTCCAAACTTACTGACCAACTCGACATGAATCTCAACGCGCAGTATATGGTGGAGAATACGAGCAATCGTGAGATTGTGGTTAACGACCTCAATCGGGGGCTCGTGTGGTATGTCAGGCCTAAGTCGTATCTGATATTCAACGCGGGAAGTCTGCCATACGCTTGTCTGCTGCGTATTGCTAATACTGATCCGTTGCAGCCGTCGGTCAAGTATGTTACCATAGGTAGTGCCAGTTTCTCAAAGAAGCATACGATTGCTTATGAGGACGAGGAGTGCTGGATTTATACGGCGGGTCAGGAGGTGACTTACCGTTCGTATGAGAATGATTTCACGGGCATACTTGGCTTGCAGGACAGGGGGGTGCGTTCGGTCTACATAAGGCTGGACAAGAATACGTTTATGGAGTCTGATCTCTCCGAAAACGAGGTGATGGAGAAGATTCGCAAGGCTAAGGGTAAGTAGGCTTCATCTGATAGTGAAGGGCCACACTACGAGGTCTTCCATCTTGCCTACTGTTGCGGCTCCGTACCATGTGAAGAAATATTCGCCTGGCTGAATGTCTTCGGTCGGGCGTATTATGTATGTGTCTTCGGAGTCTTCGTATTGGGATATGCTGAAGGTTTTGAGCTCGACGAAGGTCAGGTCGTTCTCGTGCAGATGGGGCTTGCGCATCTGGCGGTATTCGCGTTTCTCTCTGAGTTGCACCATGACAAGGTGGCTCAGGAGTAGGGTGTCTGTCTTGACTACAAACTCTGGCCTGCCTCTCTCGATATAGTGCTGCGCGTGTGCTCCCCAGAGATACCGGGTCAGCTTGTCTTTGAGTTGCACGTCGACTATCTTCCAGCCGGGTTTTATCTGGGTCTGGGTGGTCTGGGGCTCTATGTCTATGAGGGTGCGGTTGGTGTCAATAAATGAGATGCTCTGCGCCTTGACTCCCAAGGGGGATAAGGCGATGGTGAACAGGGATACGAGTAGTTTGTGTGTGTCGAAAATCATAGTGGGGTGTTGTTTTGTCATTACAAAGTTACAAAGAATTATTGACTCTTGCAAAGTGGTGTGTGGCTTATTTGTCGTGTCTTCTGCAAAATAATCTGTGATTAGCTGGATATGATGGAAAATGGGCGATGGCTGTTTGTCTTAGAAAGTTAAATATCGTTATTTTGTTGTGTTATTTTTTGTTATTTGCGTGTTTATTTGTATCTTTGATTGCGTTTTATAATTCTGCATCTATGACTGTTGCTATAGTTATCGTCGTGCTGCTGGGGTATGTCTTTATGGCCAGTGAGCACTTTACTCATGTCAACAAGGCTTTGGTGGCTATGTTTTGCGGTACTGTGGGGTGGATTCTCTACATGAGTTCGGGCTCTTCGTTTATAGATGCTATGCATCGTGGCGAGTTTCTCGAATTTCTCAATGGTAGGGAATACTCTCTGCGCTTGAGTAAGGAGTTTATTGCTAATCATATCTTTTTGAGGTATGTGGGGCAGGTGGGCTCGCTTGCTCTATACTTGCTTGCTACGATGAGTATCGTGGTGGTTTTGGTCAACAACGAGTGTTTCACGTTTGTCGAGAAACTGCTGCGCCGACGCAATACTACGCAGATGTTGTGGCTTACGGCGCTGACGACGTTTGTGTTTAGTACGTGTATTGACGACTTGACTGTAACGGTGCTTATGCTGATGATCATACGCAAGCTCTTGCGCAATCAGAAACAACGTCGCTACATAGGTGCGGTGGTAATTATTGCTGCAACGTGTGGTGGGTGCTGGACGGTGATTGGCGATATCACCAGTCTGATAGTCTGGACTAAGGAGAGCGTGACGGCTACAAACTTCTCGCTGTCGCTTTTCTTGCCTGCTGTGGTGGCAATGGTGGTGCCTACGTTGCTCATACGAAGACAGTTGCCTGACCGACTTGACCTTGACAGGCCTGCATACAACTTCAGAGGTGATGATAGTGTGCTTGAGTGGTGGCAGAAGTGTATATTGCTGTTTTTCGGATTCTTCGGGTTGTGGTTTATTCCTTCGTTTCATCGTATCACGCTTCTGCCTCCGTTCTTGGGCGCGTTGTGTGTGTTGGGGGTAATGTGGATGCTCAATGAGATAATTAATATCAAACGTATTCGTACTGAGCAGCCGCAGCAGGTGGGGCTCGGTCGTAGTTTGCAGTATGAGGTGTTGCAGGTCATCATGTATGTCGTGGGGCTGTGTCTTTGCGTGGATGTGATGATTGAGGCTGGGGCTATGCAGATTGCTTCGGAGTGGTGCGATGCTAATATTCATAATATCTATGCCTTTAGCGTGATGATGGGTGCGGTAAGCTCGGTGCTTGATACGATTGCTCTCGTGATGGCTGGGGTGCATCTCTATGATGTGCACCCTGAGATGCTGGCGGATATATATCAGAATTCGTTTGTGGAGGACGGGCAGTATTGGCATCTTATCTCGCTTAGCGGTAGTGTGGGGGGACTACTCTTGCCTATCGGAAGTGTGGCCGGACTGGCATTGATGCGTGCGGAGGACGTCAATTTGTGGTGGTATGCAAGGCGTATCTCGCTGTTTGTCCTCGTAGGCTGGGTTTGCTCGGTGACTACGTATTTCTTGGTGGATTTCTTCTTGCGAGATGGCTGGAGTAGCATTAACTATTGATTGTGATGATTTACGATATTAATAGTCTTGGTATCTGCGACCTCAATGCTATGCAGCAGGATATGTTGCAGGTCGTGCGCCGGAGTGACAATGTCGTGTTGCTTTCGCCTACGGGTAGCGGCAAGACTCTTGCTTATCTGCTCCCTGTCATTGAGCAGATGAGTGATGTGGCTGGGTCCTCTGCGCCGGAGGTACTTGTGTTGGTACCGAGTCGTGAACTTGCTGTTCAGACTATGGGGGTGGCTCAGAGGCTTTGCCGTGATGCGCGTACGGTTGCTGTGTATGGGGGGCGTCCGGCTATGGAGGAACATCGCAGCCTGAGACAGGTGATGCCGCGCATCGTCGTCGGTACGCCTGGGCGTGTGCTTGACCATCTGCAGAAGGCTAACTTTGCGGCAGAGGGGGTGGGTACGCTTGTCATTGATGAGTTTGACAAGTCGCTTGAGTTGGGTTTTCAGCAGCAGATGAGTGATATTATGGCTCTGCTGCCTAATGTGAAACGTCGTATTCTGCTGTCGGCTACGGATAGTGAGCTTATTCCCAGGTTTGTGGGTGTTGGTGCTGATGTGGTGCGTCTCGACTATCTCAATGGTGTGGACGATGACTATGTCGGGCGTATCTGTCAGTATGTGGTGCGTTCGCCACAGAAAGACAAGTTGGATACTCTCGCTCATGTCTTGTGTGAGTGTGGCGAGGAGCGTAGCATAGTGTTTCTCAACTATCGGGAGGCGGTAGACAGGGTGTATGACTTCTTGAGGCGGAAGGGTTTTATGGCAACGGCGTTTCATGGTGCGATGGAGCAGAAAGATCGTGAGAGGTCGTTGTTTAGATTCCAATGTGGTAGTGCGAACGTGCTGGTGAGTACTGATCTTGCTGCACGCGGACTGGATATTGATGATGTGCAGAATGTCATTCATTATCATCTGCCTCTTAATGCTGATACGTATATCCACCGCAATGGTCGCACGGCTCGTTGGGACAAACAGGGACGTAGTTTCATCATACTTGGTCCTGAGGAGTCTGTAGATAGGTTTGTCGGCGATGATACGCATATCTCGGAGATTCCTGTGCCTGTGGCTTCTGAGGTGCCGTCTTCGAAATGGGAGGTGCTCTATATAGGCAGGGGTAAAAAGGATAAGATTGGCAAGGTCGATGTCATGGGATTCCTCGGCAAGCAGGGAGGACTTGAGCGTGGCCAGATTGGAATGATCAGGATATTCCCGACGTGGTGTTTCGTGGCTGTCGAGCGTAAGGCTGTCAAAGCTCTTCTCAGGAACATTGAGGGACAGAAAATAAAGGGACAGAAAACGGTGTATTCGGTGGGGGTATACAAAACACCCAACCAAACAACCAAATAACAAAATAACTAAATAACAACAAAAAAATAAATGCCAACAGTTGACGACAAGAAGATTATTTTCTCGATGGTGGGAGTGAGCAAAACCATCGAACAGAATCAGAAACAGGTGCTCAAAAACATTTATCTTAGTTTCTTCTATGGGGCTAAGATTGGTATCATTGGTCTGAATGGTGCGGGTAAGTCTACGTTGATGAAGATTATAGCCGGTCTGGTACAGCCTACGCTTGGCGAGGTGGTGTGGAGCCCGGGTTATAGCGTGGGGTATCTTGAGCAGGATCCTAAACTCGACGATGACAAGACGGTCATCGAGGTGGTGCGAGAGGGTGTGCAGAACATAGTGGATACTCTCGATGAGTATAACAGGATCAACGAGAATCTGGCTTTGCCTGAGTACTATGAAGATGCTGACAAGATGCAGGCTTGCTTTGACCGCCTGGCACAGTTGCAGGATGTGATTGATGCTACTGATGCCTGGAACTTGGATAGTCGGTTGGAGCGTGCTATGGATGCTCTGCGATGTCCGCCTGCTGAGCAGAGGTGCGGTGTTTTGTCGGGAGGTGAACGCCGACGTGTGGCTTTGTGTCGCTTGCTCTTGCAGCAGCCTGATGTGCTCCTGCTCGATGAGCCGACCAACCATCTTGATGCTGAGTCGATAGACTGGCTGGAACAGCACTTGCAGCAATATGAGGGTACGGTCATCTGTGTCACTCATGACCGATACTTCCTCGATGATGTCGCTGGGTGGATACTTGAACTCGATCGTGGCGAGGGTATCCCTTGGCAGGGTAATTATAGCAGTTGGCTCGACCAGAAGACTAAGCGTATGGCGCAGGAGGAAAAGGTGGCGAGCAAGCGACGCAAGACTCTCGAACGTGAGCTCGAATGGGTGCGTATGGCTCCTAAGGCTCGTCAGGCTAAGGGTAAGGCTCGTCTCAAATCGTACGAGAGTATGCTCAATCAGGAGCAGAAGGAGCGCGAGGAGAAACTGGAAATCTTTATCCCTAACGGGCCGAGGCTCGGCAACAAGGTTATCGAGGCTAAGGGCTTGTGTAAGGCTTATGGGGACAAGGTGCTCATCAGGAATCTCGACTTTATGCTTCCTCCAAATGGTATTGTTGGGGTGATAGGACCGAATGGCGCGGGCAAGACTACGCTATTCCGTATGATTATGGGATTGGAGCAGCCTGATGCTGGCACGTTTGAGGTGGGTGAGACTGTCAAACTTGCTTATGTCGACCAGAGTCACAAGGATATTAAGGCTGATGAGAGTGTGTTTCAGGTGGTGAGCCAGGGTACGGAGCTTATCCGTATGGGTGGACGTGACATCAACACGCGTGCATATCTGAGTCGGTTCAACTTTACGGGTGCTGATCAGGAGAAGAAGTGTGGGGTGCTTTCTGGTGGTGAGCGTAACCGCTTGCATCTGGCTATAGCTTTGAAGCAGGAGGGCAATGTGTTGCTGCTCGACGAGCCTACGAATGATATTGATGTCAATACTCTGCGTGCTCTCGAAGAGGGTCTCGAAGCGTTTGCTGGGTGTGCTGTGGTAATCAGCCATGACAGATGGTTCTTGGATCGTATATGTACTCATATCCTCGCGTATGAGGGCAATGGTGAGGTGTTTTTCTTTGAGGGGTCGTATAGCGAGTATGAACAAAATAAATGCAAACGCTTAGGCATCGAGGAGCCTAAGCGTATACGCTACCGCAAGTTGCAGGAATAGTTTCAGCCGAAAATAAGGCAGGACGATACTATTAGTGCGAATAGTGATATTGACAGGGCACTCAGGGCAAGAACCTTATTGAGTGCCTTGCCTTTGTCTATGCGTTTCATCTTGTACCAGCAGACGAAGTGTATGGGCAGGAATGTAAGCATGGGAAGCATTTCGATGCGTGGTTCTCCTCTTTCGAAGTCTATGAGCGTGAGCATGACGGCTGCTATGCCTAACCATGCGTAGAGCCAGAGTGTTGCTCCTTTGCCGATGAGAGTGACCAGGGTGGTCTTGCCGTGTATGCGGTCTGTCGTACGGTCGCGAAAATTGTTTACCATCAGGAGGCAATCTGTAATTAGCCCCTGGGCGATGGCTAAGGACCACACTTGGGTGGGCACGTCAAAGATGCGTGCATTGCCGATGGGTGAGAAGAGTCCTGCGCCTTGCATCTGGAAACAGTATGTATATACGACGGGGACAATTCCGAAAAACAGTAGTACGAGTACGTCTCCGAGAGCCTTGCGCGAAAGCAGTAGGGTGTAGAGGAAGGCGAAAGCTACGCAGGCCAGACCTATAGTTACGGCTTGCCAGCCTCCCCACAATATCAGGGGAAGACCTACGAGACAGGCTAATATGGTTGTGATGGTGATGCCTGTTCGCATGGCTTTGGGGCTAATCCACCCTTGTGCGCAGGCTCGCTCGGGACCGAGTCGGTCTCCGTCGTCGATTCCGTGCTTGAAATCATAGTAGTCGTTGATGAAATTGGCATCTATCTGCATCAGCAGGGCAAAGGTGAGACATAGTGCTCCGGGGGCGTAGTCAATATGGCCAAAGTCACGATAGGCTGCTGCTAATGCTACGACTACTGGTGCTGCTGCTCCGGTGAGGGTCTTGGGCCTTGCGGCTAAGAGCCAGGCTTTGAATGGATTTATAGCCATGGCTGGGTCATTTCAGTTTGTCGTCGGCACACTTGATTATCTCGCGAGCCTTGACTGCGCCAATCAGAGTCTTGAACTCGGCGTAGTATTTGCGTTCGATGGCAATGTCGCGCTCTTGCTTGGCAAATTTGCTAAGCATCAGTTCGTTGGCTGCTGAGGGGGTAAGCTTTCCTTTATCCTCGGCTGAGGCGTACTTGTCTTTGACTTCTTCGTGCTTCTCTTTGCTGTCGTGCTTCTCGTCAAGGAATGCTGTAAGTGTCTTGGAGATCTTGTCTTGCTCGGCTTTGCTCAGCTTGGCTGTCTTGTGAATGTAGCTGACTCGCGCTTTGCGCTTTTGGGGATTCTGTGCTTGAGATATACTCATCGTGAGCGAAAGAATGGATACAAGAATAACCAGTTTTCTCATTTTTTCTGTAATTTTAATTCAATTCCTTCTCACAAAGATACGCAAAAAAACATTTTTTTCCATATCTTTGTGTAAAAATAAGTTCAAAATGGGCGTCAGACGTTTTTTTTCAGCCTTAATATTAGTATTTGTTTTAGTCGCACACGCTTTAGCTCAGGGTAGTACTAATCGTGCGTACTGGACTTACATAGACCAATATAAGGACCTTGCTATCGAGCAAATGCAGAAATATCGTATACCGGCGAGTATTACATTGGCTCAGGGACTGTTGGAGAGTGGTGCTGGTAGGAGTATGCTTGCTACGCGTGCCAACAATCATTTCGGTATCAAGACTCCGGGAGGGTGGACTGGTCCGTATATACGTATGAATGACGACCGACCGAACGAGAAGTTCAGAAAGTATCGTAGCGTGAGGGAGAGTTATGAGGATCATTCGCTCTTTTTGCTTAAACCGCGATACAAGGTGCTCTTTACGTATAGTATCACGGACTACAAGTCTTGGGCGCGTGGGCTAAAATCATGTGGATATGCTACGAGTCCTACGTATGCTCAGAACCTCATTCGTATCATCGAGATGTACTCTTTGCACCAGTTCGATTCGGGTAAGTCGGGTGGACGTTCTAAAACTTCGAAACGGCATGGACGATATGCTACGGGTGCGGTTGCTCCAAACTACAAGGGTAGGACGGTTAGTTTCTTTGATACTCATACTATCTACCGTACGAACCGCCTTTACTTCATAATTGTGGAGCAGGGTGACGACCTCAATAGTATATCGCGCGGTACGGGTATCAGCAAGCGTCGTTTGCGCCGCTACAATGAGCTGCCTAAGGACTACCAGCTTCAGGCTGGCGACATCATTTATCTGCAGAAGAAGCGTACGCGTGGCGACAAGGAGTTTAAGGGGCGTGCTCACGTCATCGATGCCAACCAGAGCCTTTATGACATCTCGCAGATGTATGGCATTCGTATATCGTCGCTCTATAAGCTCAACAATTTGCCCGAAGACTATTCTGCCAAGCAGGGCGACCTCATCTGGCTGAGATAAAAT
>CALZJL010000033.1 GCA_945787625.1 uncultured Prevotellaceae bacterium | reverse complement strand
TCTTGCTGTCCGTCTTCGTGAAGCGAGCCCCATGTGCCCAAATCGCTCCAACCGAAGGTACTCTCAAGCACGCATACGTTGGAGCTACGCTCGAGCACGCCTCCGTCGAGTCCCAGTCGGGGCAACATCATGAAGACGTCGGGGGCGAGTTTGACGTCGTCGCACTCTGCGTCTGCCATGAGTCGCGGTATGGCTATTTGATATTCGGGTAGTAGGTCGTATATCTGCTGTAGAAAGTATCTGGCCTTGAAGAGATGCAGACCTGTATTCCAAAGGAAATCTCCTTCGTCTACGAAGAGACGCGCGAAAGCAAGGGCTGGCTTTTCGGTAAATGTCTTTAGCCTATATACTCCTCGTGTGTCTTCTGTGGCTACTCCTTTTTGAATATAGCCGTAGCCAGTCTCGGGGCGTGTGGGCTTGACTCCGACGACTACGAGGTTGTCGTGACGTGACACGTATGAGAGGCCCTCGAGCATCTCACGTTTGAAGACTTCTTCACCTACGATCATTTGGTCGCATGGGGTCACCAAAACTGCTGCTTCGGCATCGATGTGCATCATGAAAACCATGCCCCACACCACTGAGGCAAGCGAGCCGCGCCTGAGGGGCTCTTCAAGGATATGATAGTCGTCAACATCAGGGAGCTGCTCATATACCAGGTCCAAATACTGCACGTTGGTGCTGATAAAGATGTTGTCCGTGGGAACGAATGATGAGACCCGGTCGTAGGTCATCTGCAACAGGGTGCGCCCCGTACCGAGCAGGTCGAGAAACTGCTTGGGCTTGCTCTCCGTACTCACTGGCCACAAACGACTCCCTACTCCGCCTGCGAGTATCAGGCAATAATTGTGATTGCGTACTTCGGTCATGTCTCTAAGAGTGCATTTTATCCTTTGTGTAGTGTAAAGGTAAGGAAAAGACTGATGAAATCCAAAATTCAATACATTAATTAATGATTTTTTTGACCTCGCAACTTTTCTCTTCTCGAATCAGTCTGTATGAGAGCACACAAGGGCTGCAGCGTCTGAAAACGGGTGATATGGTGGAATGATTTTGAGTGCAAGGTGTGCGGTAGTTCTTCATGAACCTTAAAGGAAAGTGTAAATTAAGTGAAAATCGATATGAGAGTATGAGTCGTGGGCGTATTTTTAAATAATTTTCCGTAACTTTGCGCACAAATAGTGTATTTTTATGAATGAAATCCTGACTCTCGTAAACGAAATGTCGCCCTATTTGCTTTTGGGCTTCCTCATAGCTGGTCTAATGCATGCCTTTTCTCCCAGGGGAGGATATGCGAGGTATTTGGGCAAACGTAGCTGGCGTAGTGTCGTCAACTCTGCTTTGATAGGGGTACCTTTGCCTTTGTGTTCGTGTGGTGTAATTCCTACGGCTATGTCTCTGCGCAAGCAGGGGGCTTCGAGAGGAGCTGTGGTGTCTTTTCTGATAGCTACGCCGCAGACGGGTGTGGATAGTATCTTTGCTACGTATTCGCTCATGGGGCTGCCCTTCGCTATTATCCGCCCTGTGGCTGCGCTCGTGACTGCAGTGGTAGGCGGCATGCTGGTCAATGCGTCTGATGGTGACGCTGGCGTTTCGCCTGTGGGTAATGTAATGGGTGGTGATACAGGCATGGGGTGGAGGCATAGGCTCATTGACGCTCTACGCTTTGGGTTTGTCGAGATGATGGAAGATATCGGCAAATGGCTCGTAGTGGGACTGGTCATCGCGGGGCTTGTCACGGTGTGCGTACCTGACGAGTGGTTTGCTACGTTCGAAGGCAACACCCTCGCTTCGATGCTTCTGGTACTGGCCATCAGCATTCCGATGTATCTATGTGCTACGGGCAGCATACCCATCGCTGCTGCTTTGATGCTCAAGGGAATTACTCCAGGGGCTGCTTTTGTTTTGCTGATGGCGGGTCCTGCGTGCAATATGGCGAGTATTCTGGTTGTTAACAAGGTGCTCGGTCGCAAGACTCTCGCGCTTTACCTGGCGAGCATCACTCTGGGGGCTATCTTGTTTGGCGTAGGAATTGATATGGGCTTCGGTCTGGGCATAGACTTTGGCATCGGAATGAATGCCATACATCAGGCATCGTGCCACCATGCCTCATGGTATCAATGGCTCAGTACGGGTCTACTCGTCATACTATTGCTCAATGCCCTACGGCTTCACTTCAGCCACCACGGCACGACATGCACCTGCCACTCTCATGACCACGGGCATGAAATAGTTGTACGGGGCATGAACTGCAACCATTGCCGCGCCAACGTCGAGAAGGTCATCAGCGCGTGTGGCGGAGTGGAGCAAGTCATCGTTGACCTACAAAGTGGACGCACCACCATTATCGGACACGGCATAGACCTGCATGAGGTGACGAATGCGGTCAGAGCCATAGGATTTGACGTAACAAGCACTAATGCAAGTATTCAACAATCATGAACACTCAGACATACATAAAATCAATATCATTAGCACTGGCCCTGACATTTAGTGCATGCAGCGACCATAATCACGACCATGACCACGACCACGAGCACGAGCACGAGCTTGAAATATCAGCCAAGACCGAGGTCTCTGCCACACACACCGATGAAATTATCTTGGAGTACGAAAAGGCCAAAGCCGCAGGTGTAGAAGTCGAGACTGTGAGTCGAGGCAAGTTTCATGGAGTCATACACACCAGTGGCAAGGTAATATCTGCATCGTGCGACGAGACTGCTGTGGTGGCTACCATCAGTGGCAGGGTAGCGTATAGAACGCACGTCAGCGAGGGCATGAAGATAGCGTCTGGAGCCACTATGTTTGCCATCACCAGTGCGGATATGCAAGTAGCTGACGGAGATCCCATAGAGCGAGCACGTATAGAATACGAGAGAGCCAAGCGTGACTATGAGCGAGCACAGCTTCTCGTCAAGGAGCAGATAGTAAGCCAAAAGGACCTCGAAGTAGCCAAGGCTGAATATGAATCGGCCGAGCTTACACTACAAAGTGTAAAAAGAAACCGCAGCGCTGGCGGCGTTGTAATCTCGGCACCCAAGGGGGGCTATGTCAAACAATGCTTGGTTGCAGAGGGAGACTATGTCGAAGCGGGGCAGATGCTTGCCGTCATCACCCAAAACAAGCATCTCTACCTCAGAGCCGAAGTGCCACAGCGCAAGTTTGGCCATTTGGGAAGCATACGGTGTGCCAAGTTTCGCACGAGCTACAGTGACCGCCTATACGATATCACCGACATGGGTGGCAGAGTGCAATCTTACGGCCGTTCGGCGGAAGGGGGCAGCGCATATATCCCGGTGACGTTTGAGTTTCAGAACACTGGCGACATCGTACCAGGCTCATACGCTGAAATTTACCTGATTACTCACGACCGCGACAATGTCATATCCCTCCCCATCACAGCACTGACCGAAGAGCAAGGTCTGCACTATGTCTATATCCAGATGGACAAAGACGGGTATCGCAAGCAGGAGGTCATACTCGGCCAAAGCGATGGCGATCGAGTGGAGATCACCAAAGGCATAAAACCAGGAGACAAGGTCGTGACAAGGGGTGCAGTACAGGTTCGCCTGGCCTCAGCCTCAGCAAGCATACCAGCGCATAATCACAGCCATTAATATTTTTCTGCTAAGTCGACATGCTAAAAAACATAATACGCTTCTCGCTCAACAACAGGCTTTTTGTGCTTGTCGGTGCTGTCTTGCTCGTAATCGGCGGCATGTACTGCACTCTCAACACACAGGTAGACGTTTTTCCTGACCTCAATGCCCCCACCGTGGTAGTAATGACCGAAGCTGGAGGCATGGCTGCCGAAGAGGTTGAACAACTCGTCACCTTCCCTATTGAGACAGCCGTCAATGGCAGTACCGGGGTGCGCAGGGTGCGCTCTCAGTCGACCAATGGTTTTTCAGTAGTGTGGGTTGAGTTTGACTGGGACACAGACATCTATTTGGCACGACAGATTGTCAACGAAAAACTTTCTGCCACCCAAAGTCTGATGCCCGAGGGGGTCAGTGCTCCTGTTTTGGGCCCTCAATCCTCAATATTGGGCGAAGTGATGATTATCGGTCTAACGAGCGACTCAACCTCACTGCAGGACCTCCGCACCTATGCAGACTGGGTGATACGGCCACGACTGCTCTCGACGGGCGGGGTGGCTCAAGTAAGCGTGTTGGGCGGTGACATCAAGGAATACCAGATCAGACTCAATCATGGCAAGATGAAGCATTACGGAGTGACGTTGAGTCAAGTCATGGATGCCACTCGAGGTATGAATCAAAACACGAACGGGGGTGTCATCTATGAATACGGCAACGAGTATCTGGTACGCGGCATAACGTCTACCAACGATATTGACAAGATAGAGAGTTGCCTGGTAAGAGCTCCTTCGACAGGGACTGATGGAGACGGAGCCGTGACGCTCGCTGACATCGCTGATATCTGTGTGGGCAGCCAGACACCACGTCTCGGAGCGGCAAGTCATAGGGGCAAGCCTGCGGTCCTGCTCACCGTGACCAAACAGCCTGCCACGGCTACTATCGACCTGACCGATGAGCTTGACAGGGCGCTCGCCGAAGTCAGTACCACCTTGCCGGCTGACATACATATTGCTTCTGACATCTTCCGCCAAGCTGATTTCATCGAGAGTTCTATCAATAATGTGCAGAAATCGCTTATGGAGGGAGTTGTCTTTGTTGTGCTGGTGTTGATGATATTCTTGGCCAACATACGCACCACCTTGATTTCGTTGGTAACTATACCACTGGCCTTCCTTGTTTCACTGATAGTCTTGTGGGGGCTCGACATCAGCATAAACACCATGACTCTCGGAGGTCTGGCCATAGCCATAGGGTCATTGGTAGACGATGCTATCGTGGATGTGGAAAACGTCCACAAGAAACTGCGTGGCAAGACAGGGCTCTCAATGCGACAACGGCTCAACATCATATTTGACGCTTCACAAGAAGTGCGTATGCCTATACTCAACTCTACTCTGATTATCGTGGTCAGCTTTGCGCCTCTTTTCTTCCTTAGCGGCATGGAGGGACGTATGCTCGTACCCCTTGGCATAGCATTTGTCACGGCTCTGTTTGCATCAACGGTAGTGGCTCTGACTCTCACTCCCGTAATGTGCAGTTACCTCTTGGGTGGCAAAAATCACGCAGAGCCCAAGGAGTCTTTCGTAGCTGAATGGCTCAAGAAATATTACCGACGCGCTTTGCCTTGGGTATTGGAGCGTGGCACAGGAGCAGTCTGCTTGACAGTGGTGGCTTTCGTGATTGCCGCAGTGATATTCGCATCGTTGGGTAGCAGTTTCCTGCCTAAGTTTAACGAAGGATCGTTTACCATCAACATTTCGTCACTGCCTGGTATTTCACTCGACGAAAGCGACTCTATCGGGCGCAGGGCAGAGAGATTGCTCATGCAAATACCCGAAATACGCACCGTGGCACGCAAGACTGGACGCGCCGAACTTGACGAACACGCTTTGGGCATCAATGTGTGTGAAATCGAAGCGCCTTTCACGTTGGGGGAGCGTAGCCATACGGAGTTGCTCGATGATGTCAGACAAAAGCTGTCTATCCTGTCAGGGGCAAACATCGAGATTGGACAACCTATCTCGCACCGCATTGATGCTATGCTTTCAGGAACTAAAGCCTCTATTGCCATAAAGCTCTTTGGTACGGACCTCAACAAGATGTACTCCATAGGCAATAGTATCAAAGAGAGTATTGCTGACGTTCACGGCATAGCCGACCTCAATGTAGAGCAGCAAATCGAACGTCCTGAATTGAAGATTACTCCACGACGCGAGATTATGGCCCGCAATGGGATTACCCTGCCTCAGTTCAACGAGTTTCTGGCGGTCAACCTCGGCGGTGAAGTGGTGTCGCAGGTATATGAGGCTGGACGAGCCTTCAACCTTGTCGTAAAGAGCCCTACTCCAGACCTTGAAGAAATCAAGGATCTCGTCATAGACACTCAGGACGGACGCCAAGTCACTATGAGCGATGTGGCTGACATCAGCTCAGCTATGGGGCCCAATACTATCAACCGCGAAAATGTACAACGCAAGATAGTCATTTCTGCCAATACCGACGGACGCGCATTGAGCGATGTGGTAGATGACATACGAAAACGCATAGCCGAAGATATAGATCTACCCAAAGGGTACAGGATTGAATATGGAGGCCAGTTTGAGAGTCAGGAGAGGGCAAGCCGTATGCTCTATCTGACTTGTTTTGTGGCGGTATTGATAATATTCTGTCTGCTCTACATGCAATTTGGCAACGTCAAGGAGTCTGCCGTGGTGCTTCTCAATCTGCCTTTAGCTCTGATTGGAGGCATCTTTGCCCTATCTCTCACTACTGGAGAGCTTAGTATTCCTGCCATCATAGGATTTATCTCGCTATTTGGCATAGCCACACGCGGTGGCATACTACTGCTTGCTGAGTATGACCGTCTGCGCGACGAATCAGGAATGAGTCTGCGCGAGGCAATAGTCGAAGGCTCACTCTCACGTCTCAACCCTATATTGATGACTGCGTTGACGTCGGCTTTAGCACTCGTGCCCTTAGCCCTTGGCGGCGACCTGCCGGGCAACGAGATTCAGTCTCCCATGGCCAAAGTCATACTCGGTGGTCTCATCAGTTCTACCCTACTGAATGCCTTTATTATCCCTATAGTATATGAGAAGATTAACAAGCATAATTAGTCTATTGGCATTGGCCCTGAATGCATGGGGGCAGATGAGCCATGTGCTGAGCCAAGTCGAATCCAACAATCTCAGCCTTAAAGCTCTGAAGCACGATATCGAAGCTGATGTGCTCGATATTCGGAGTGAGAATTCCCTTACGGGGCCATCGTTGGAATACTCTCCCTTTTTCAACAAAGGATATTCCGGCGTCGCTTCAAGCGAGATGGTAATCAGCGAAGAATTCGACTTCCCCACAAAATACGCCTCACGCAAGCGTCAGGCTCAACTACAAACCACACTCGGCAAGAGCCAATACGCTCTGCAGCGACGTGAAGTGCTACTCAACGCACAATTTCTCTATTTCGACATTGTCCGCATCAACCAAGTCATCAATATGCTCACCAGACGACTTCAGGGCGACTCTATAGTGCAGCACATGTATGAAACACGTATGAAAGCAGGCGATGCCAATATCTTAGAGCTGAATAAAGTCAAGCTTGACCGCATCGAGGTACAAGGACTCGTTGCCCAATCCTTCAACCAGCGCGACGACCTCAGGCGCCAACTACAGGATCTCAACGGAGGCATACCCCTCAACGTCAGCGACACCCTCTTCCCCCATATTGATGACAATAGTATCACCACACTCATGGCTGACACCATCTCACACGAAGACCCCCTCATAGCACAAAGCGAAGCTGCTACACGCGCTGCACAGGGTCAGGTACGCATCACTCGCCAAGAGTGGCTTCCCGACATCAGCATAGGCTACCGTCGCAATACGGAAATGGACGAAAGCAGCAACGGCTTCGTCATAGGCTTCAATTTCCCCATACTCAGCACCAAAAGCAAAACCCGAGCGGCCCTCCTACGCCAACAAAGCGCAACATACCAAGCACAAATGGCACGCCAAGCAGTAGCAGCAGAGCGACAAGTCCTCACCCGGCAGCTACACCAACTCCGCTCCGTTCTCGACCATACAGACATACGCATGATGAACGAGACTCTCGCCCTGCTGAGCAAAGCTCTCAAACACGGAGAAATCTCTGCCTTGGAGTACTATACCGAAATCAACAGCATATACGACAAACTACAAGCCCACATCGACCTGCACACCCAATATGTCAAAATCTGGGCACAACTAAATAAAAACAAACTATGATAAAACCATGTAGCATCATTTTTGGTTGCCTCGCCATAGGAGAGGCAATCGTATGGGCACTAAATCTGTCACTGCCAGGCAGCATCATAGGCATGCTCCTACTCACAGCCCTACTGCAGATGAAGATAGTAAAGCTCCAATGGGTAAAACCTATGTCTGACTTTCTCGTCGCAAACCTCGGATTCTTCTTTATACCACCAGGGGTAGCACTAATGCTCTACTTTGACATCATCAAGGCCGAACTCTGGCCCATAGCAATCGCCACCCTCATCAGCACCATAGTAGTCCTCATCGTAACAGGATGGACACACCAACTCTTAAGCCGACGAAAATGACACAGCTCAATCTTGACATCACACTCATAGCCCTCACCTTTGTCACCTTCCTTGCTGCCAAGAAGCTGCAAGCATGGACGCATCAGATTTGGCTAAACCCCATACTCATCACCATCATGGTACTCATAGCCATACTCAAACTCACAGGCATAAACTACAACACATACCAGAGTGCCGGCAGCATGATAGAGTTTTGGCTCAAGCCAGCCATCGTTGCACTCGGAGTCCCTCTCTACCTACAGCTACGCAACATACGCCGCCAACTCATCCCCATCCTGGCATCGCAGCTCGTAGGGTGTATCGCAGGGATAGCAAGCGTGGTCGTAGTTGCGCGACTGCTGGGGGCATCGCGCGAGGTAATCATATCATTAGCGCCAAAATCAGTGACCACCCCCATTGCTATGGAAGTATGTTCAAAATTAGGAGGCATACCTTCGCTGACGGCAGCCATAGTGGTATGTGTAGGATTGCTCGGTGCTATATGTGGCTTCAAGGTTCTTGAGATAGGACGCATCAGCCGCACCGACTCGCAAGGCATAAGCATCGGGACAGCGTCTCATGCTGTAGGCACCTCACGCGCCATGGAAAAAGGCGACGACTACGGAGTCTTCGCATCGCTGGGACTCATACTAAACGGATTGCTTACAGCCTTGCTGACCCCCTTTATCCTGAAGCTCATGGGAGTATAGACTATCTGAAATACTTGCCTACTACAGGCAAATTCCTCAGCGGCAAGTCATGGTAGACCACATGAGCCACAAATGCCACTATCAGCAAGGAGTTCAACCCCATGCGGAGTATCGGAGACCACGACTCTGGCAAAAGCTCCATTATCACAAAAAACAACACCGTGATGCCGACATACACCATGATGCTCTTCATGGGATAAGGTATAGGATTTTTGATTTGCCCCACGATATAGCTTAACACCATAGCCGTAGCATAGCCGGCAAATCCACCCCACGCACACGCCATATAGCCGTACTGGGGTATAAAGATGATGTTTACTGC
>CALZJL010000032.1 GCA_945787625.1 uncultured Prevotellaceae bacterium | reverse complement strand
TTCCTTTTTCCGAGTGCAAAGGTATAACATTTTTTTATTCCCACCAAACTTTTTCCCAATTATTTTTGAAATTATATGCTATTTTCTGCCCACTACTGAGATTTTAGTACTTTTTGGCACGTTTTTCCATAATTAATTTACAAAACCCTTCGATTATATTTTTTTATTTCGTAACTTTGCACACGCAATCGGATAGTAGCGCAGTTGGTAGCGCACTACGTTCGGGACGTAGGGGTCGGGCGTTCGAGTCGCCTCTATCCGACATGGGTACAGAATACCGCAGGCCAATAATTCGCATCGCTTTGCTCATAGGAGCATGGTGCTGCGGATTTTTGTTTTACATTCTGGCAGGACAAAGCATAAGCGACCTCGTATTTGACGAATGGTTGCAATGCAGATTAGTACATTGGGGAGATAGTGCATCATCATTCCTTTTGGAGAGGCTCAAAAACACAGACCTCTCACACGAAGCAAAGGCCCAAGTCGCCGCACTGACACTCGGACATAAGGAGATGCTTACCCCCGAGATAAAGATTATGTACCGCAGTGCCGGAGCAAGCCACATTTTAGCTCTGTCAGGAATGCACCTCGGTATATTATACGGCCTCTTCTCCGTTGTAATACGCAACTCCATAAATTCTATCTATAAATGGATTACCATACCTGTTGTATTGACATCAGTCTGGAGTTATGCCCTACTCACAGGCACACCATACAGCCTGTTACGAGCAGCACTCATGGTCAGTATTGCACTGCTGATTGAAGCAGGAGGAAGAAGATGCCAAGGAATGGACATCCTCACCACAAGCATGAGTGTCGTATTCCTATTAAATCCTGCGACAGCATTTGACTGCGGATTCCAACTATCATGTGCTGCCATGACAGGAATTCTGGTACTTGGAGTTCCATTTATAAAAAATATGAAGGTGAGCTACAGACTCCCGAGGAACATCATTGGCTCACTATCCGTATCATTTGCAGCCCAACTATGTACCACACCGCTTACACTCTGGTATTTCGGTAGCTTCGCCACATTCAGCTGGCTCACCAGCCTCATCTCCATACCCATGACATTAGCGACCATATATCTCAGCATCGGCATGTATTGTGGGCTATGGGGATGTACAACCCTAATAGAACACCTCATCTGTATACAAAACACCATTATGACATATATTGGCAGACTCCCATTCGCCTATATAGAGATATAGTATACGTATAAAAGACCAGAATAATTTTTTTATTTCCCTGATTTTTTATATATTTGCCGTACACTATGACCAGATATAACATGAGAACACACCCGTTAATACTATTTTTTGCAGTATGGCTCTCCAACCTACCCGTCATATCACAAGAGCTGCAAAAGGGCAAAGCATCATACTATGCCAACAGATTGCACGGCCGAACTATGAGCAACGGAGAAAAATACCATAAGGACAGCATGACATGTGCCCACCTCAAATACCCATTAGGCACAATGCTTAGGGTGAGAAACCCCCTAAATGGAAAAGAGGTAATAGTCAAAGTGACAGATCGCGGCCCACACGTCAAGAAATACATCATAGACCTCTCACGTGCTGCAGCCAAGGAATTAGACATGTTGCGAGCCGGTTTTATGCAAGTGGAGATCAGCGTATACAAACCAGGAGAACCTCCCTTCAGACTTGAGGACAACGAAGAAATAATCCCAGAACTGGATCTCGACTATCAACTGGTAGCCACCTACCCCACCCCGCTATGGCAACCGGCGGACACTATTCCCACCCAACCGACAAGCAAAAAGAATACAGGCAAACAGTAAGTAATTGAGTCAGCATTATAAGAGTAATACACGAGTACTAAACACAAGTTGTCTTACTTTTTAAAGGGGATTTAAACAACATTAAATTACTGATAGTTACGCAAATATTTTTTCAACTATCTGATAAATTCACGTGTAAGCAATCAACAAAAAGCAAACATTCGGAGTTCAACGAATGCTCATACGGCAAACACAAACACAAATACAAAAGACGCCCCACGACTCTCAGTCAGGGGCGCCATTGTATCATATTGCAAAATAGAATTATTCAGCAGTATCCTCTGCAGGAGCTTCAACTGCAGGGGTCTCAGTAGCCTGAGAAGCCTCAGTCTTCTTGCCAGAACGACGTGTACGCTTAGCCTTCTTAGCAGTCTTTGCCATGTTTTCATCGAAGTCTACCAACTCAATAAAACACATTGGCGCATTATCACTTGCACGGTTGCCAGTCTTTATGATGCGAGTGTATCCACCCGGACGATCAGCCACCTTGACACTGATTGTACCAAAGAGCTCAGAGATAGCCTGCTTATCCTGCAAGTAACTGAACACCACACGACGCGCGTTTGTGGTATCCTCCTTTGAGCGAGTTACGAGTGGCTCTACATATTTCTTAAGAGCCTTGGCCTTAGCCACAGTCGTAGTGATTCTTTTGTGCATGATCAGAGATACAGCCATGTTGCTCAGCATAGCAGCTCTGTGGGATGCAGTACGACCTAAATGATTGAATTTCTTATTATGTCTCATAAATTACTTTAATCTTTATCTAATTTGTATCTTGAGATATCGGTTCCAAACGACAGATTCAGACTCTCCAGCAAATCATCAAGCTCGGTGAGCGATTTCTTACCAAAGTTGCGGAACTTCAACAAGTCAGTCTTATTGAACTGTACCAATTGTCCGAGAGTATCGACATTAGCAGCCTTCAGACAGTTCAAAGCGCGGACACTGAGATCCATATCCGTCAACTTAGTCTTTAACAGTTGTCGCATCTTCAATACCTCCTCATCAAACTCCTCATTGCTCTCATTATCGCAATTATCAAGAGTAATCTTCTCATCAGAGAAGAGCATGAAATGGTAAATCAGGATCTTTGCAGCCTCTTTAAGCGCATCCTTTGGGTGAATGGAACCATCAGTAGTGATTTCGAGTATCAACTTCTCATAGTCAGTCTTCTGCTCTACACGGAAGTTTTCAACAGAATACCTCACATTTCTGATTGGAGTATAGATTGAATCAATGGGGATAACGTTAACATCAGTGCAATACTCGCGGTTTTCCTCTGAAGGAACGTAACCACGACCCTTGTTGATGCTGATCTCCATCTGCATCATTGCCTTTGAATCAAGATGACAAATAACTAATTCTGGGTTTAACACTTCAAATCCAGTCAGGAACTTGTTAAAGTCTCCGGCTCTGAGTTCAGTTTTGCCCTCAACTTTAATACTAAACTTCTCTGTCTCGAATTCATCTACTAACTTCTTGAAGCGTACCTGCTTCAAGTTTAGTATAATGTTGGTTACATCTTCTTTGACACCAGGCACTGTAGCAAACTCGTGCTCTACGCCACGGATTGAAACAGTATTGATAGCATAGCCATCAAGAGAAGAAAGAAGTATGCGGCGCAAAGCATTACCTATAGTAGTACCGAAGCCACCTTCCAGAGGACGAAACTCAAACTTACCATACTTATCGTCCGCCTCCAACATTATTACCTTATCGGGTTTTTGAAATGCTAATATCGCCATCCTTAATTATTATTTAGAGTACAACTCAACAATCAACTGCTCCTTGATATTCTCAGGAATGTCTGCACGCTCTGGCTTATGCAAGAGTTTGCCAGACTTTGTAGCTTCATCCCACTCAAGCCATGGGTATTTGCTGTGGTTGAAGCCAGCAAGAGAGTCAGCGATTACCTCAAGATTCTTAGCACGTTCGCGAACGCCAATAATCTGACCAGGCTTTACCGCATAACTTGCAATACCTACTACCTTACCGTCAACACTGATATGCTTGTGGTTCACAAGCTGACGAGCAGCACGGCGAGTAGGAGCTATACCCAAGCGATAAACGATATTATCAAGACGGCACTCAAGACTCTGCAATAGAATCTCACCAGTAATGCCACTCTGACGAGCAGCCTTCTCAAACAAATTGCGGAATTGTTTCTCAAGAACGCCGTATGTGTACTTAGCCTTCTGCTTTTCAGCCAACATCAAGCCATACTCTGAAGTCTTGCGGCGACGATTGTTACCATGCTGGCCAGGAGGGAAGTTTCTGCGAGCACGAACTTTCTCTGAGCCCAGAATGGTCTCACCAAAACGACGGTCAATTCTTGACTTAGGACCTGTATATCTTGCCATAATTATTACTTACTTTAGTTGATCAGGGGGTGAATTAAACTCTTCTTCTCTTTGGAGGACGGCAACCATTATGCGGCAGAGGAGTCACATCGATAATCTCGATGACCTCAATACCAGCACCATGTACAGTACGGATAGCAGACTCGCGACCATTGCCAGGACCCTTCACATAAGCCTTCACCTTGCGTAGACCCAGATCGAAAGCAGTCTTTGCACAATCCTGTGCTGCCATCTGAGCTGCGTACGGAGTATTTTTCTTGCTACCACGGAAGCCCATCTTGCCGGCAGAAGACCAAGAAATCACCTGGCCCTCTCCATTAGCCAAAGACACGATAATATTATTGAATGAACTGTGAACATGCAGCTGACCAAGCGCGTCAACCTTCACATTTCTTTTCTTAGTTGCAACTGTTTTCTTTGCCATATTAATTATTATTTAGTAGCCTTTTTCTTGTTAGCAACGGTCTTCTTCTTACCCTTACGTGTACGAGCATTGTTCTTAGTGCTCTGGCCACGAACAGGAAGACCATTACGATGACGTACACCGCGATAGCAGCCGATATCCATCAGACGCTTGATGTTCAAGGAAATCTCACTACGTAGGTCACCCTCGACCTTGTAATCTGCTGCAATAACCTCACGAATCTTTGCTGCGTCATCGTCCGTCCAATCACAGACCTTCTTGTCCTTATCGACACCAGCCTTCTCCAAAATCTTTGCTGAGCTACTGCGACCTATACCATAAACATAGGTCAAAGCGATTTCACCTCGCTTATTCTGAGGTAAATCTACACCAACAATTCTAATTGCCATATACTATAAATTCTTATTTGCAATAATGATTAACCCTGACGCGTCTTAAACTTAGGGTTCTTCTTGTTAATAACATACAGACGCCCCTTACGACGAACTATCTTGCAGTCGGGAGTACGTTTCTTTAATGAAGCTCTTGTTTTCATATTTATGTCTTTTATTTGTATCTAAACACAATGCGTCCTTTAGTCAGGTCATAAGGACTCATTTCGACCTTAACCTTGTCACCAGGCAGAATCTTTATATAGTGCATTCTCATCTTACCACTGATGGTACAAATGATTTGAGCCCCTATTTTGTCCAGCTCAACACGGAACATTGCGTTGGACAAAGATTCCACGATAATGCCATCTTGTTCGATAACTGCTTGTTTTGCCATACTCAGATGTCTATTGCTTATTGACTAAGTCATTAATATTGGTTCTCTATCTTCTCAATCTCCTCGAACGAGGAAAGAATATCAGGCTTGTTGTGATGGATTGCAATCGTATGTTCGTAATGCGCAGCCATACCACCATCGCGAGTTTTGACTGTCCACTTGTCGCTCATCATCCAAACCTCACGACACCGCTCCGTAATCATAGGCTCAATAGCGATACACATACCATTCTTCAACAGTTTGCCACTACCCGCCTTGCCGTAATTCGGGACCTGAGGTTCCTCATGCATATCACGTCCTATTCCATGACCAACAAACTCACGTACGACACCATAGCCTCTGGCTGTACAATGGCTCTCCACAGCATTGCCAATGTCTCCTATCCGCCTACCAGCGAAAGCAGCATCAATACCCTTATACAATGATTCTTTAGTCGCTAGGAGCAATCTGTTTGTCTCCTCAGAAACCTCACCCACACGGAATGTGTAGCAAGAATCACCATTAAAGCCATTCAGCAGAGCACCGCAATCCACAGAGACAATATCACCATCTCTCAAAGGAACATCATTAGGGACACCATGCACAACAACATCGTTAACCGATGCGCAAATACTTGCAGGGAACGGGTCACCATAAGGATTTGGATAACCCAAGAACGTAGGAATGCCCCCGTGGTCACGAATATACTCTTCAGCCACCTTATCCAGCATTTTGGTAGTCACACCTGGTTTCACCAATTTCCCGACCTCTGTCAGAGTTTGTGAAACCAGCCGGTTTGCAGCCCTCATCAGTTCAATCTCTTCCTCAGTTTTCAGAAAGATCATAACAGACGAACCAGCATTTTACTAAGCCATATTACGGCCGTGTATACGACCGCTACTCAACAGGCCATCATAATGTCTCATCAGCAAATGACTCTCAATCTGCTGCAGCGTATCCAAAACTACACCGACCAAGATCAGCAAACTCGTACCTCCAAAGAACTGAGCAAACTCAGGAGTCACATTGAGCAAGCCAGCAAAAGCAGGCATACACGCAATGGCAGCGAGGAACAAAGAACCAGGGAGAGTGATACGAGACATGATCTGGTCAAGATACTCAGCAGTATCATGACCTGGACGGACACCAGGAATAAAGCCATTATTGCGACGCATATCCTCAGCCATCTGTACCGGATTCATAGTAATCGCAGTATAGAAGTACGTGAAAGCGATAATCAATACCGCAAACAATACATTATAAGCGACACTCGTATGGTCACTCAGAGCAATCAAAGTAGAAGAGACATTTTCTCCACCACTGACCATCTGCACCAAAGTGATCGGAATGAACATTATAGCCTGAGCAAAGATGATAGGCATCACATTAGCAGCAAACACCTTCAAAGGAATATACTGACGTGTACCACCTATTTGCTGACCAGCATACATACGCTTGGCATACTGTACAGGCACCTTACGAGTCCCCTGTACCAGCAGTATAGCCGCACAAATCACAGCCATCAGCAAAACCAGCTCGATAATGAACATAATCAGACCGCCGCCACTCGCATTCGAGAAACGTGACACAGCCTCCTGCCCGAAAGCCTGAGGGAGTCTCGCGATGATACCCAGCATAATGATGAGAGAAACACCATTGCCGATACCCTTATCAGTGATACGCTCACCAATCCAAAGGATAAACATACTACCCGCAGCGAGAATAACAGTGCTTGCAGCCATAAAGAAAGACCAATTAAGCTCAGGATTCAACGCACCGGCAGCCTGCATACGCAAGTTGATCAGGTAAGACGGAGCCTGAAACAGCAAGATGATGATTGTAAGCCAGCGAGTATACTGGTTCATCTTCCTGCGTCCGCTCTCACCCTCACGCTGCATCTTTTGGAAATAAGGGACAACGAAAGCAAACAACTGGATTACAATTGAAGCCGAGATGTATGGCATAATTCCCAAAGCAAATATAGAAGCATTGGAAAAAGCGCCACCAGAGAACATATTCAGCAAAGACATCAAGCCAGTATTTGTCTGCTCATGCAACTTAGCGAGTGCATCAGGATTAATACCAGGAAGCACTACGAAAGAACCAAGACGATATATAGCAGCAAAAGCAAGAGTCCAGAGGATTCGAGTTCTCAAATCCTCCAAACTGAATATATTCTTTATAGTCTCAATAAACTTCTTCATATCACAGATGATTACAGAGTTGTAGCAGTGCCACCAGCAGCAGTAATAGCAGCCTCAGCAGACTTAGAGAATGCGTTGGCAGTAACCTCAACCTTAGCAGTGAGAGTACCCTTGCCAAGCACCTTTACACGTTGGCTTTCCTTGGCAAGACCAGCTGCTACAATCTCAGCCCTTCCTATAGTCGTAATACCCTTGTCAGCCAATGCCTGTATAGAGCAAAGGTTGATAGGCTGATACTCAACATGGTTCACGTTCTTGAAGCCGAACTTAGGCAGACGGCGCTGCAAAGGCATCTGACCACCCTCAAATCCGACCTTCTTCTTGTAACCAGAACGAGCCTTAGCACCCTTGTGACCGCGAGTAGAAGTGCCACCCAGACCACTGCCAGGACCACGACCTATACGACGCTCACTATGAGTTGAGCCAGTAGCAGGTTTCAAATTATTTAACTTCATAATGATTTTCAGATTTAGAATTGAAAACTTATCATTAACCAATCACCTTCACCAGATGATGAACAGTCTGAATCAAACCACGGTTGCTTGCTGTATCCTCCAGCTCGACAATCTGATTCAACTTCTTCAAACCCATAGTATCCAGGGTTGCCTTCTGGCGCTGAGGAGCGTGGATACGGCTCTTTACTTGCTGTACTTTGATAGTTGCCATAAAACTTGATCTCCTTTCTGTATATTAACCACGGAATACCTTATCAACACTGATACCACGACACTCAGCAACCTGACGTGCATCACGCATACTTGCAAGAGCCTGGATTGTAGCCTTCACGAGATTGTGAGGATTTGAAGAACCCTTAGACTTAGCCAGACAGTCCGTCACACCGACACTTTCCAGGACAGCACGCATAGCACCGCCAGCAACAACTCCAGTACCTGTAGAAGCAGGCATAATGAGGACATTAGCACCTCCAAACTTAGCAGTAGCCTCATGAGGTACAGTACCCTTGAGCACAGGAACCTTTACGAGGTTCTTCTTGGCAGCCTCTACACCCTTAGCAATCGCAGCTGTAACCTCGCCGGCCTTACCCAAGCCCCAGCCGATTACACCATTCTCGTTACCCACAACGACGATTGCGCTGAAAGTAAAGGTACGACCACCCTTGGTGACCTTGGTAACACGATTGATAGCAACCAAACGGTCCTTCAATTCTTCGCTATTGATATTAATGTTCTTAATTGCCATAATACATTAGAATTTAAGTCCACCGTTACGTGCAGCATCTGCTACCTCCTTAATTCGACCGTGATAGAGATAACCATTGCGATCAAAAACCACAGTAGTGATGCCAGCCTCAAGAGCCTTCTTTGCAGCCAGCTCGCCAACCTTGGCAGCCTGCTCCTTCTTAGGGCATGCCTCCATGCCAAGAGAATTGGCACTCACCAGAGTAGTACCATTCTGGTCATTGATTATCTGCACATAAATCTGCTTGTTACTGCGGAACACACTCATACGAGGACGCGCAGCAGTACCAGAGATCTTGTTACGAACTCTATATTTAATTTTGATTCGTCTCTCCAATTTTGTTGTCATAATCCTAACGTTTTAATAGATTTACTTTGCACCGGCAGACTTACCAGACTTTCTGCGTATCTGCTCTCCAACAAACAGGATACCCTTACCCTTGTATGGCTCAGGCTTACGGAAAGAACGAATTTTTGCACATACCTGACCGAGCAGCTGCTTGTCACAAGACTCGAGAAT
>CALZJL010000031.1 GCA_945787625.1 uncultured Prevotellaceae bacterium | reverse complement strand
CAAAGCCGAGCACTACTAATAGCCCGAAAGCTTTCGCCAAAAGACTCGCAGGTTGGATTTCATCCCACCTTTCCTACGTTCGGCAGAGTAAACGAGTTTTCTCTGCTCTCACTAAACGGAAAAGTTGTTATACTTGCAGCGATGTCATGTACATGCTTTAAAAGTTTCAGTCCGATATGTCACCATATTAAGGTGGTTATAGTGGCGGGGTTCCACCTCTTCCCATTCCGAACAGAGAAGTTAAGCCCGCCCGCGCCGATGGTACTGCACACCCGTGGGAGAGTAGGTAGCCGCCGTTTTTTTAGGGCGATTAGCGCAGCTGGTTCAGAGCATCTGCCTTACAAGCAGAGGGTCGGCGGTTCGAATCCGTCATCGCCCACCATCCTTGAGTGATATGGCTCCGTAGCTCAACTGAATAGAGCATCTGACTACGGATCAGAAGGTTACAGGTTTGAATCCTGTCGGAGTCACTCGGTTTTGCCTCTTTAGCTCAGTTGGCCAGAGCACGTGATTTGTAATCTCGGGGTCGTTGGTTCGAATCCGACAAGAGGCTCTCAGACGATGTGTGATAATGCGTCCTTAGCTCAGTTGGTAGAGCAATTGACTCTTAATCAATGGGTCCAGGGTTCGAGTCCCTGAGGGCGTACGTGTGAGGTAAGAAATTTTGTTTCTTACCTTTGTTTTTGTGTGTTTTGTTTTGTCGTTATCTATTTTTTTTGTAACTTTGGTGGTCTTAACTTAAATATATCTGTTGTAATGAAAGGTATTGTCCTGGCTGGTGGAAGTGGTACTCGCTTATATCCTATAACTAAAGGTATAAGTAAGCAGTTGATGCCTATTTATGATAAACCTATGGTTTATTATCCTATTAGTGTGTTGATGTTGTCTGGTATTCGTGAGATTCTCATAATTTCTACTCCTTTTGATTTACCTGGGTTCAGGCGTTTGCTTGGCGATGGTTCTGATTATGGTGTACGTTTCGAGTATGCTGAGCAGCCTTCTCCTGATGGGTTGGCTCAGGCTTTTACCATAGGAAGGGATTTTATAGGAGATGATAGTGTATGCCTTGTGTTGGGAGACAATATTTTTCAGGGTCCTGGGTTTACGAATATGCTGAAGGAGGCTGTACGTACGGCAGAGGAGGAACATAAGGCGACGGTTTTTGGTTATTGGGTGAATGATCCTGAACGATATGGCGTTGCTGAGTTTGATGCTGATGGCAATTGTTTGTCTATTGAGGAGAAGCCTGTGTGTCCGAAGAGCAATTATGCTGTCGTGGGTCTGTATTTTTATCCTAACAGGGTCGTTGATGTGGCTTCGCGTATCGAACCTTCGGAGCGTGGTGAGTATGAGATAACGTCTGTCAACCAGTGTTTCCTGAATGATAACGATCTGAAGGTGCAGACTCTCGGACGTGGCTTTGCATGGCTTGATACTGGTACTCATGATAGTCTGAGCGAGGCAAGTACGTATGTCGAGGTTCTTGAGAAGAGGCAGGGTCTTAAGATTGCGTGCCTTGAGGGAATTGCTTATCGTCAGGGGTGGATCTCTGAGGAGAGAATGAGGGAACTGGCGCAGCCTATGATCAAGAACCAGTATGGGCAATATCTGCTGAAGGTGATTGATGAGGTCAAACGTTATGGCAGGGGTAATATTGATTAATGGTAGATAGTGATGCGGGTATTTGATACTGATATCGAGGGGGTGGTGATTATTGAGCCTGATGTGTTTAGAGATGAGAGGGGATATTTTTTTGAAAGCTTCTCTCAGCGTGAGTTTGACGAGAAGGTGCGTAGGGTTGTCTTTGTGCAGGACAATGAGTCTATGTCGACTTATGGGGTAATGCGTGGCTTGCACTTCCAGTGTCCTCCTTATTGTCAGAGCAAGCTTGTGCGATGTGTCAGGGGGAGAGTGCTTGACGTAGCGGTGGATATACGCTGTGGGTCGCCGACGTATGGCAGGCATGTGGCTGTGGAACTTTCGGAGGAGAATCATAGGGAGTTTTTTGTGCCGAGGGGGTTTGCTCATGGTTTTGCTGTACTTTCGGATGTGGCTGTGTTTCAGTATAAATGTGATAATTTCTATCACCCTGAGGCTGAGGGTGGGATTTCTATCGCTGACGCGTCTCTTGGCATTGATTGGAGGATTCCTGTAGATAGGGCTTTGATGAGCGAGAAGGATTTACATCATGCTTGTATGGCTGACTTTGTCTCTCCGTTCAGTGAGGATTTGGATTTGTATGCGGAGTTTTCATTGAATAAATAATTGTATTTAACGGTTGTCTGATATATAATGAAGAATATAGTAATAACTGGTGGTGCGGGATTTATAGGTTCACATGTAGTTCGTCTGTTTGTGAAGAAATATCCTCAGTATAGGATTGTCAATCTTGATAAGCTTACGTATGCGGGCAATTTGGCAAATCTTAGGGATATAGAGAATGAGCCTAACTACAGGTTTGTGAAGATGGATATCTGTGATTTTGATTCTTTTCTGGATTTAATGCGGAAGGAGGAAATCGATGGTATCATACATCTTGCTGCTGAGAGTCATGTGGATCGATCGATTAAAGACCCGTTTACTTTTGCGCGTACCAATGTCTTGGGTACGTTGTCTCTGCTTCAGGCTGCCAGGGTGTATTGGGAATCTTTGCCGGAGAGATATGAGGGCAAACGGTTTTATCATATTTCTACTGATGAGGTGTATGGTGCTTTGGTGATGAATCACCCCGAGGGTATAGAGCCTCCGTTTACGACTACTGCAAGTTCGAGTGAACATCATCTTGCGTATGGTGATGATTTCTTTTACGAAGATACGAAGTATAATCCTCATTCACCGTACTCTGCCTCGAAGGCGAGTAGTGATCACTTCGTGAGGGCTTTTCATGATACGTATGGAATGCCTACTATAGTGACGAACTGTTCGAACAATTATGGTCCATATCAGTTTCCTGAGAAGTTGATTCCGTTGTTTATAAATAATATACGCCATCGTAAGCCTTTGCCTGTCTATGGTAAGGGTGAAAATGTGAGGGACTGGCTTTATGTTGAGGATCATGCTCGTGCGATAGATGTTATATTCCATAATGGAAAGATTGCTGAGACTTATAATATCGGTGGTTTTAATGAGTGGAAAAATATTGATATAATCAAGTGTGTGATTGCTACGGTCGATCGTCTGCTCGGGCGTGAGGTGGGGGCTGATTTGGATCTGATTACTTATGTCACAGATCGTCTCGGTCACGATGCGCGGTATGCTATTGATTCTACTAAGCTACAGCGTGAATTGGGGTGGGAGCCGAGTCTGCAATTTGAGGAGGGAATCGAGAAGACGGTAAGATGGTATCTCGATAATGAAGAGTGGCTCAGCAATATCACGAATGGTGAGTATGAGAGGTATTATGAGTCGATGTATAAGGACAGATGATGGTATGAATATTCTCGTAACTGGTGCTAATGGTCAATTGGGTAATGAGATGCGAATAGTGTCGCATGACTCTAATGATACTTATATATTTACAGATGTATGTCAGGTAGATGGTCTGGAGACTTTATATCTTGATATTACTGATTATGATGCTGTACTTAAAATGGTTGTAGAGCATAGGGTTGATGCTATAGTCAATTGTGCTGCATGGACTAATGTCGATGCTTGTGAGAATGATGCTCAATTGGCTGCACTTGCGGAGAAGCTTAATGCCAGGGCTCCGGAGAATCTTGCTCTTGCTATGAAGGAGGTCGGTGGGTGGCTCGTACATATATCTACGGATTATGTGTTTGGTAAGGAGCCTTATAATACTCCGTGTGCACCAGACCAAAAAGGTACTCCTACGGGAGTGTATGGCATGACAAAGTTGCGTGGCGAGGAGAATATCAAGGCGTCGGGTTGCAAGTATGTAATTATTCGTACAGCGTGGCTGTATTCGGAGTTTGGAAAGAATTTCTGTAAGACGATGTTAAATCTTACTTCGAGTAGGTCGCAAATAAAGGTTGTTTTTGACCAATGTGGTACTCCTACGTATGCGCTTGATCTGGCGTCTGCTATTGTAAAGATATTGCTGGCTCCGAAACAGGGGGTATATCATTATAGTAATGAGGGTGTGTGTTCGTGGTATGACTTTACTAAAATGATTGCGCGTCTTGCAGGTCATAACGATTGTGATATATTGCCTTGTTATAGTAGTGAGTATCCGAGTGCGGTCAGGCGTCCGTCGTATAGTGTGTTGGACAAGCGTGCTATAAAGGAGACGTTTGGTGTTGATGTCCCATATTGGGTAGATAGTCTGCAAAGGTGTATTGAAAATATGAAATGAACTCTATTCCATTCTTGTCATTAAAGGAGGTCAATGCTCTTCATGCTGCGGAGATTGAGGCTGCTGTAAAGCGGGTGGTCGATAGCGGCTGGTATCTGTTGGGACGGGAGACGGAGTGTTTTGAACGTCGTTACTCTGAGTTTGTGGGGTGTGGGCATACCGTAGGCTGCGCAAACGGGCTCGATGCTTTGACTTTGATATTCAGGGCTTATATCCAAATGGGTGTGATGCATTGTGGAGATGAGGTTATTGTGCCGGCAAATACGTATATAGCGACTATCCTGGCTATAACGGAGAATCGTCTTGTTCCGGTTCTTGTTGAGCCTAACGCTGATACGCTCGAAATTGATGAGGAACTCATAGAACGAGCCATAACGGAGAGGACAAAGGCGGTCTGTATAGTGCATCTGTATGGTAGGATTGCGTATTCTGAGAAAATAGGCGAAATCTGCAAATGCTATGGTCTGAGGCTTGTGGAGGATTGTGCGCAAAGCCATGGTTGCCGGTATTATGACGGCTGCATGACTGGTAATATAGGAGATGCTGCCGGGCACTCGTTTTATCCTGGTAAGAATCTTGGTGCTCTCGGCGATGGTGGGGCGGTGACTACTAATGATAATGATTTGGCAACCGTGGTTCGTACGCTTGCCAACTATGGTAGTCCTGCGAAATATGTGTTTGAATACTCGGGGCGTAACAGTCGGCTTGATGAGATACAGGCTGCTGTTTTGGACGTAAAACTCAGATACCTCAATCAGGATAACGAGAGACGTCGGGACATAGCGCATTATTACTACGATAATATCTGCAATCCGTATATTTCGTTGCCTGAGTTGCTTCCTGATGAACAGAATGTGTATCATCTCTTTCCTGTCGTTGTCGAGGGGGCAGGACGTAGGGATGCGTTGCAGGCGTATCTGGCAGAGAATGGGGTGGGAACTCTATGTCATTATCCCATCCCACCGCACATGCAGAAATGTTTTGAGGGCGTGTCTTGGAATATTCCGCGGCTTTCTCTGCCTGTCACCGAGCGTTTGTCGCGTGAGGAGCTCAGCTTGCCTATTTCTCCGTCTATGACGATTGAAGAGGCGGCAAGGGTGGTGGAACTGGTGAATGGTAATAGCTGGTGATTTATAGTTTATGAGTATAAAAAACAATTGCTTCTTATGGAAAAGTATGATTATATTATAGTTGGAGCCGGTCTTTATGGAGCTACTTTTGCTCATCTTGCTAATAAGAAAGGCAAGAAATGTCTGGTCGTAGACAAGCGTTCGCATCTTGGTGGAAACGTCTACTGCGAGAATATCGAGGGCATAAATGTGCATAAATATGGCGCACACATCTTTCATACCAATAGTAAAAAGGTTTGGGACTTTGTAAATTCTATTGTGGAGTTTAATAGATATACAAACTGTCCGATTGCCAACTATAAAGGTGAATTGTACAATCTACCATTCAATATGAACACGTTTTGCAGAATGTGGCCTGATGTACATACTCCGGAGGAGGCTCAAAAACGTATTTATGAGCAAAAGGCTGAAGCTGTGTCTGCGTTGCACGGACGTGAGCCGCAGAATCTGGAGGAGCAGGCGTTGTGTCTCGTAGGTAAGGATATATTCAACAAACTGATTAAGGAATATACGGAGAAGCAATGGGGTAGGGAGTGCAGTCAATTACCGGCATTTATCATCAAACGTCTCCCGGTGCGTATGGTGTTTGACAACAACTATTTTAATGACAGGTACCAGGGAATACCGATTGGTGGATATAACAGACTTGTTGACGGATTGTTGTGCGGCGTGGAATGTAGGACAAATTTTGATTTCTTCAAGGATTCATTGGGGGAGTCTGATACTTGTGCTTTGCGTCATAACTGGAGGGACTATTCGGACAATTTGGTCTATACTGGTGCAATAGATGAATATTTTGATTACCAGTTGGGAAAGCTGGACTGGAGGACGGTAAGTTTTGAGACACGTGTCCTCGATACACCTAACTATCAGGGTAATGCTGTAGTCAACTATACGAGTCATAATGAGCCATATACTCGGGTAATAGAGCACAAGCATTTTGAAATGTTTGGCGATGAGGTGTACGACTGTCCGAAGACTGTCATCAGCGAAGAGTATTCCACAGAATACAGAGAGGGATTGGAACCTTATTATCCTGTCAATGATGTTCGCAACAATACTCTCGCCGATGCCTATAGAGAGCTTGCATCACGAGAGAAGGGGGTTGTGTTTGGAGGACGTCTCGGACAATATAAATATTTCGATATGGCGCCGGTGATAGAGATGGTTTTAAATCAAAACATCAAATAAAATTGCTAAAAGAGCATAAATCACAATAATTATTTGTATATTTGCCAAGGATAGTAATATTTTAAAAAGCAAAAAGGTCATATATTCACAACATGAAGAAGATATCAATATTAGTTCCATGCTGTAATGTTGAGAAATATATTAGGGAATGTCTGGAAAGTATAAGAGTCCAGACTCATACCAATATTGAGGTAATTTGTATAAACGATGGCAGTACAGATGGCACGGGTGATATTATTGACGAATATGTGGCATCTGATGCACGCTTCAAGGTAATTCATAAGCCTAACTCAGGATACGGAGACTCAATGAACAAGGGTCTTGAGGCTGCGACTGGAGATTATATAGGCATAGTAGAGTCCGATGATTGGATTGATCCCAACATGTATGAGGTACTATACCAAACGGCAGAAGCAGAAAATCTGGATTTGGTGCGTTGCTTGTGGCAGCAAGGACCAACTGGTACGGAGTCAGTCCCAGATACGAGTTATGTGATAAAGAACAAGGTATACCGCCCATTAGACAAAACTGGCATAATGTGTATGCCTCCGTCTATATGGGTCGCATTGTACAGACGCGATTTGCTGGAAGAAGGGCGTAAAATACGTTTCTTGCCTACTCCTGGAGCAAGTTTCCAAGATACGTCGTTTGCTTTCAAAGTATATACGAAGGCCAAACGTTTCAAGATGCTTAATCAGCCATTGCATCACTACAGGATAAATCCTGGTTCGTCAGTATCCTCAACGGGCAAAGTCTATTGTATTATAGATGAGTGGAATGCTGTCAAGCAATGGGTTGATGGAGATGAGGCGTTGAAGCGAGAATTGTCGCTTACAGATATATTGCCAAGATTGTTCTGGGGCGGGTTCGTGTGGAACTACAACAGACTGAATATGATACTCCGTGTGTGGTTTCTGCGCAAGGCGAGTCGTTTCTTCAAAGACTGCCGTGAGGATGGAATCCTTTGTACCGAAGGACTCTCGGCGGAACTGCGTAATGATTTTAATCTGATTATAACAGACCCTTTGGCATACCATTATCGTGAAGTATACAAGGCTCTTGATTCTGTTAAGCTAAGTGAAGGGGCGATACAAGAAGCTCTTGATGCATCTCACCCCCTTGTCACGGTTATAATTACCTGCTATAATTGCTCTAAATACATACAGGCCTCCATAGAAAGTGTCAGACGTCAGACCTATGGAAATCTGGAAATAATATGTATAGATGATTGCTCGACGGACGAGACCAAGGTGTTGGTACGCCATGCAATGCGCAAAGATAGGCGAATAAGATTCTTGTCGACAGATAAAAATAGTGGACTATCTGTAGCCAGAAACACCGCGTTGTGTGAGAGTACGGGTGAGTATGTGGTGTTTATAGACGGAGATGACTACCTCGTCTGTGATGCTATAGAAAAAATGTTGAAAAATGCGACGGAAGGAGTCGATCTTGTTGTCGGATCTATACATGTGGAGTACGAAGGAGGAGAACAAGTCTGGGGAACGCTGCCGTCAAGCGACAAGCGCTATTACGTAAACGACAAAGACGAGCTCTTGGGATTGGATAAGGACCTGCACAAAGCGCTCAATCTGCATATGAGTGCCTGTGCCAAATTGTGGCGACGTTCAATAATAGAGAAGTTTAATGTCAGATTCCCCGAAAATCTCCTATATGAAGATGCTAATTTCTGTTTGAAGATGTTTGCAGTAATGGCATCGGTAAAAGTCATGCACGACTCGGTATATATCTACAACCGTCATCAGAAAGGCTCCATAATGAGCGCGACATTCAACAAGCAGAGTGGGTTTGCGATACAGCACCTATATATCATAGATGATTTTTATAAATTTATCAGGGAAAGAAAAATAGGTCAGCGAGGAAAGAATATATTGGCAACGGTCTACGAGCCTTTCTTTTGGTTTGCGTACGATAATTCCCCCAAGATTGATCACGACCTGATATTGTCGACCATGTCACGCATATTGACCGAGCAGGAAGCAGATGTATCTACAAATCCGTTTATCGCGTATATAAAGACATACAATTCGGTGGAAAAATCCAAGTTATTTATGGATAGTTATGTAGGTCCGAAACATCCTAACAGAGGTTTCTTCCGAAAATTATTCAGGGTCATAAAACGTAAATAAGAACAGATGCGAGACAACGTCACATTGCCGATAAAGATACAGCTACCCAAATCTTTCTATAAAGAAGAGGTGAGGAGCGGTTATTTAGTATCAGCCGAGACAAAGGCTTTGTGGGCAGTATTGTTGGACTTGCTCGTCGAATATGACCGTGTTTGCCGAAAGCATAACATAACATATTATTTGGACGGAGGGACACTCTTGGGAGCCGTGAGACACAAGGGATTCGTCCCTTGGGACAATGATATAGATGTCATAATGACCCGTAGGGAATATGACAGGTTATGCCAAGTAGCAGACGAAGAGTTCGCTAAGCCATATTTTTGGCAGACGAACTATACGGATTTAGGCTCGGCACGACGTCACGGACAGTTGAGAAACTCCTTGACGACAGCAATACTCACCTCCGAGATGGAAGAAGGAGAGGCGACAGGTGCTTTCAATCAGGGCGTGTTCATGGATATTTTCATTCTTGATGAAGTCCCCGATGATGAGGCTGAATTGCGCCAATTCCGTGATGAGTTGCACAATATGACCTGCGTGTTGTGGGAATTGAAGACGCTCTACAATAGGACTCGTGAAGAGTGG
>CALZJL010000030.1 GCA_945787625.1 uncultured Prevotellaceae bacterium | reverse complement strand
GCCTGTACTACGGCAAGAAGGACATCAAGAAGGTGTTTGAGTAATCGTCATTGATGTCCACGCCACTCTTCGTATGGTAATCGGAGTCTCGCAGGTATTACAGATCCCTCCAAGGATTTGTTCACGACCTGCCGGCTTCAATTGCCAAACGACAAAATAACCAAACAACAAAAGACAATGGCAAAGCAGATACCATACGGTATGATGAACTTCGTGGCAATCCGCGAAGACAATTATTACTATGTTGACAAGACAAGGTTCATTGAAAAGGTGGAAAGATCCAATAGGTTCTTCTTCTTCATACGCCCACGCCGCTTCGGCAAGAGCTTGACCATGTCGATGCTGCACCACTACTATGACATCAACGATGCTGACAAGTTCCAGCGGCTCTACGGCGATCTCTACATAGGCAAGAACCCTACTCCCAATCACAATAAGTATCTTGTCATCTACCTCAACTTCGCTGTCATCAATGCAGACCTGGGAAATTACCGTAGTGCAATGGACTCTATCTGCAATACTGAGTTCAACTATTTCTGCGACGTGTACGCACAATATCTGCCTGAGGGTATAAAGGAGGAAATGAACAAGAAGAACGGCTGTGTGGAGCAGTTGGACCATCTTTACCGTGAGGCACGCAAGACAGGAGCGAGGATTTATCTCTTCATCGACGAATACGACCACTTTACCAACCATATCCTCTCAGACGCAGCGCGACTCGACGAATACAAGAGCGAGACGCACGGTACGGGCTACCTACGCACTTTCTTCGACACCATCAAGTCTGGCACATACTCCTCCATTGAGCGCGTCTTCGTCACAGGCGTAAGCCCCGTGACCCTCGACGACCTCACGAGCGGTTTCAACATCGGTACGAACTATACGCTCTCGTACGCCTTCAACGAGATGGTAGGCTTCACCGAGCAGGAGGTGCGCGAGATGCTGACGTACTATTCGCAGCAATACGACTTCCACCACAGCACGGACGAGCTCATCGAGATAATGAAGCCGTACTACGACAACTATTGCTTTGCCAAGGAGGCATACGGGAAGACCACGATGTACAATTCCAACATGGTGCTTTCCTTTCTCTACAAGTATATAGACAACGATTGCAACATACCCGACGATATGCTCGACGAGAATATCCGCGTGGACTACAACAAGCTTCGTATGCTCATTCGCAAGGACAAGGAGTTCGCTCACGATGCGTCAATCATACAAACGCTGGTGTCTCAGGGCTTCGTGACGGGCGAACTCAAGAGGGGTTTCCCTGCCGAGAACATCGCAGACAGCAACAACTTCGTCAGCTTGCTCTACTACTTCGGGTTAGTCACCATCGGTGGCATACATCGAGGCAGGCTCAAATTCACCATTCCCAACGAGGTGGTGCGCGAACAGATCTACACGTACCTGCTCGACAACTATCACGATAACCATCTCGATGCGGACAGGTACGAACTGAGCCAGCTTGAGGAGAATATGGCCTACGACGGCGACTTCAAACCATTCTTCCAGTACATAGCCGACAGCATCTATACCTACGCTTCGCAGCGTGACCGCCAGAAGGGTGAGGCTTTCGTTCATGGCTACACCCTCGCTCTGACGAGCCAGTGCCGCTTCTACCGCCCGATTTCGGAGCTTGACAATCAGGGCGGCTATGCTGACATCTTCCTGCGTCCGCTCCACGAGATATTCACCGACATGGAGCATTCGTATATCATCGAGCTGAAATACCTCAAGAGTCAGGCTTCGGAGACTGAGGTGCAGGCGGCGGTGGAGCAGGCCAAGGCACAAGTATGCCGCTATGCTGATACGGTCAATGTCAACGAGCATATCGCTACGACCAGGCTTCACAAGGTCTATGTGGTATACCGCGGTGTGGAGATGGTGGCGTGCGAGGAGGTTAATTTGTGAGGTTTTGAGGTCGCTCCGCTTGTGAGGTTATTAGGTTTTAAGGTTTCTTTGTTGGTTGGTTGTTTGCTAAGCCTTCGGGATGAGTTCGGGATGCACACTATATTTGTATGAAGAGAGGACTGCCTATAAAACGTCTTTTCACAAATCACAAATCACAAAACTCACATAGTGCCCCCCTTGGGGAGGTTTTAAGGTTTTGAGGTTTTAAGGTCTTATGCCTCAGAACCGAGCAAAAAGGCTGAATCTAAACCTCACAACCTTACAACCTAAAAAACTTATAACCTCACACCTCATATATAAATAATAATTAATAATGTATTATTTTAACCTTATATACGCGAAAGAGAGACAGGGAGGGGGGGCTTTGAGTTTTGTGATTTGTGATTTGTGAAAAGTGCCACTCTCGGGGGGTTGTTGTTTGGTTGTTTTGTGGTTTATAACCTCATAACCTTAAAGATAAACTCAAAGCCTCCTCCAGATACTGCGATGTATAGCCCTTTGCGGCTGCGGCTATCTCTTCGGGAGTGCCCGACGCTACTATATTGCCTCCGGCATTTCCTCCCTCTGGGCCAAGGTCGATGACGTGGTCGGCACTCTTTATGACGTCTATGTTGTGCTCGATGATGACGATGGTGTGTCCGCGTGCTATGAGGGCTTCAAAGCTTGAGAGCAGTTTCTTGATGTCGTGGAAGTGCAGGCCTGTGGTGGGCTCGTCGAAGATGAACATCGTGGGGGCGTGTTTCTCCATGCCGAGATAGTATGCGAGTTTTACTCGCTGGTTCTCTCCGCCGGACAGCGTTGAGGAACTTTGCCCAAGCTTTATATACCCCAGCCCGACGTCTTGAAGCGGTTTGAGTAGGCGGACGATTTTCTTCTGACCGTTCTCTCCGAAAAACTCTATGGCCTGATTGATGGTCATGTCCAGTATGTCGTAGACGTTCTTGCCTTCATAGCAGACTTCGAGCACATCGGCTTTGAAGCGTTTGCCATGGCAGCTCTCGCATTCCAACACAAGGTCTGCCATGAATTGCATCTCGACGGTCACCGTGCCTTCGCCTTTGCACTCTTCGCATCTTCCTCCTTCGGCGTTGAAACTGAAGTATGATGCCGTGAAGCCCATTTGCTGCGCGAGTGCCTGTTGGGCAAAGAGCTTGCGTATCTCGTCCCACGCCTTGACGTAGGTGACGGGGTTTGAGCGGCTGCTCTTGCCGATGGGGTTTTGGTCTACGAATTCTATGCCACTGAGGCTTCTGATGTCGCCGCTGAGGCTGGCAAATTCTCCGGGACGGTCGCTGACTTCGTCAAACTCTCGCTTGAGGGCGTTGTAGAGAATGTCGCGCACGAGTGAGGATTTGCCCGAGCCGGACACTCCTGTCACGCATGTCATTACGTTGAGGGGAAATTTTACATCGATGCCCTTGAGATTGTTGGCGCGTGCTCCTTTTATCTCGATATACTGATTCCAGGGGCGGCGCGATGTGGGGACTTCGATGCGTTCTGCTCCTGACAGGTAGTCACGTGTGTGTGAGCTGCCTGTGCCTTCGCCTTTCATAATCTTTTCTGCAGGGCCGTTGAACACTACTTCTCCGCCGAGCCTGCCTGCGTCGGGGCCTATGTCGATAATCCAGTCTGCCGCCCGCATTATCTCTTCGTCGTGCTCCACGACGAGGACCGTATTGCCGAGGTCGCGCAACTGCCGGAGCACACCGATGAGCTTGGCGGTGTCGCGGCTGTGCAGGCCTATCGAGGGCTCGTCGAGTATGTAGAGGCTGCCTACCAATGCGCTGCCGAGCGAGGTGGCAAGATTGATGCGCTGGCTCTCTCCGCCGGAGAGGGTGTTGCTGAGTCTGTTGAGGGTGAGGTATGGCAGCCCTACGTCGATGAGAAATTTCAGACGGCTCCTTATCTCGGTGAGGAGCCTTTTGGCTATGGTGTATTCGTGCTCGTCGAGGCGCAGATTGTCAAACCACTTTGCGAGCTCTTCGACGGGCATTTCGACGAGTTCTGTGATGTCCTTGCCTCCGACCCTGACGTATGTTGCCTCGGGACGCAGACGTCTGCCAAGGCAGGCCGGGCAGGTGGTTTTGCCGCGGTAGCGCGCGAGCATCACGCGGTTCTGTATCTTGTATTGACCGGCCTGGAGCATTTCAAAGAAGGCGTCAATGCTGATGAGGCCCCACTCGCGTTCTTCGGGGGTGAGCGTCCATGCCGGGGGTATGCTGCCGTCTCTGTGTGGGGTGCCGTGCCAGAGCCAGTTGCGGTCTTCGCGAGAGAGTTCGTAGTACGGTTTGTGTATGGGGAAGCCCCGCTCTGAGTTGAAGCGTATGAACCATGTCTTCCATTCGCTCATCTTTTCGCCCCGCCAGCATTGTACGCAGCCGTCGTAGAGCGAGAGTGCGCTGTTGGGTATGACGAGTTTTTCGTCGATGCCGATGACTTTGCCGTAGCCTTCGCATTTCGGACAGGCTCCTATGGGCGAATTGAAGGCAAAGAGTTGGTCTGAGGGTTCTTGGAAGGTCATGCCGTCTGCCTCGAACGCCGTAGAGAACCGATGAATGATACCAGAGGGCATGAATCGCAGCATCATCTCTCCCCTACCCTCGTAGAGTGCCGTCTCGCACGAGTCTGTGAGGCGCGAGAGTGCCTCCTTGTCGTCGCGCACCGAGAGGCGGTCTACCACGAGATTGACTTCGTCGCCCTCATGGGGGTAACACTCGCCTATGGGGGTGACGGCTCCGTTCCACTCCACGCGGGCAAAGCCTGCCTTCTGGTATGCTTCGACTTTTGTGGCTTCGGCGGGTGCCAAGACCATAAATTTCGTCCCTTGAGTGTACGAAAGGACGCAGTCTGTGATATCCTTGATGGAATGCTTCTTGACCTCCTGGCCGCTGATGGGGCTGAACGTATGTCCCACCCGGGCGAAGAGCAGGCGGAGATATTCGTAGATCTCTGTACTCGTCCCCACGGTAGAGCGGGGGTTGCGGCTCGTCACTTTCTGCTCGATGGCGATGGCTGGGGGTATTCCCTTGATATAGTCGCACTCGGGCTTGGACATTCGGCCCAGGAACTGACGTGCGTATGCTGAAAGGCTTTCTACATAGCGTCTCTGCCCTTCGGCATAGATGGTGTCAAAGGCCAGAGATGACTTGCCCGAACCTGACACTCCTGTCACCACAATCAACTTGTTGCGTGGGATTTCGATGTCGATATTCTTCAGGTTGTTGACGCGCGCGCCTTTTATTTTGATAAAATCCTTGCTCATACTTGGGCAAATTTACGAAAAAAACACTAACTTTGCTTACATGGGGCATAAATATTATTGTCATGAATCATAAATATTATAGTTTTAGAGTCTTTTTGGCATCATTGTTGCTCGTAGCAAGTCTCGGTGTGTCTGCCCAAGGGAGTGACGGGGAGTTGGGGCTTGAACCTTTGGCCAAGCACTTGGCTGTATTCGGGCGTTCTGTGCCGCAGGAGACGGTTTTTGTCCATACTGACAACACTTGCTATTATGTGGGCGACACGATATATTTCAAGGCTTATGTCAAGCTTTCGACGGGCAAGGTCAGCAATCTCAGCGAGTTGCTCTATGTGGAGCTTCTCGACAACGACGGTTACCTCGTGGAGAGGCAGAATATACGTCTCAATGACGGGCAGGGGCGTGGGGCTGTTATTCTGCCCGACACGCTGTATGGGGGGTACTATGAGCTGCGTGCCTACACACGCTGGCAGCTCAACTGGGGGCGCACGCAGCGCGGTCATACCGACAAGGCCGGCAGATGGTTTTACAGCAAACAGATGCGTGAGGATTTCTTTCGGGACTATGAGAAACTTTACAGCAGGGTATTTGCCGTCTACGACAAGCCTGCCGAGGCTGGCAAGTTCACCCAGGGCATGACTACGCGCCCCATGGAGAGATACTTCAGGCATGAGGGGGCTAAGCCCAAGTCGCTTGTCACTTTTTATCCCGAAGGGGGCAACCTCGTGTCGGGCGCGGAGTGTACTGTGGCTTACGATGCTACGGACGAGGACGGACGTCACGTCAAGGGCAGACTGAGGGTCTATGACAGCAAAGGGCAGAAAATAGCAGAATCCCAGACGGAGAGCCGCGGCAGGGGCACGGTCACTTTCTCTGTCAGCGACACGGAGTATACGGCAGAGTTCGAACGGAAGGAGGGTGTCGTAGACAAGTTCCGCCTCCCTGACGTGCAGACTGACGGTCTTGCCTTGCAGATAGAGAGGAGCGACGAGACGTCGGGTGCGGTCAACGCCAGATTTACGAGAAGGGGTGCGGCGGAGTCCACTCCCATGGCGTTTACGGTCATGACCGACGGGGTCTGCCGCATCTACAATACGCTGCCCGATTCGCCTCAGGGCGTTATCGGCATTGAGACCGCAAAGCTGCCCGAAGGTGTGGCTGTGCTTACTGTTTACGATGGAAAGGGCAGAGTATGGGCAGACCGTATGTTTTTCGTCCGCCACGATAACTTCGCGAGCCACAGAGTCGAAGTAAGGGGCGTCGCCGAGTCGGGCTATGAGCCTTGCAGTCCTATAAACCTGAGTATTTCCGCGCCAAAGAGCGGTACGGTGTCGGTAGCCGTGCGCGACGCTACAACCTCGGCCAACACGTTTGATACGGGAAATATTCTCACCGAGATGCTCCTCGCAAGCCAGATACGGGGCTTCGTAGAGCAGCCTGACTACTATTTCGAGAGCGACGACGAAACTCATCGCCGCGCCCTCGACCTTCTGCTCATGGTGCAGGGCTGGCGCAGATATGACTGGCGCGAGATGTCTGTCCCTGAGGCCTTTGTGCCGGTCGAGCCATACGAGAAGACGCCCATAATCATCGGGCAGGTGAGCAATTTGCCTACCACGGAAGACAACAGATATTTTGCATCTCCCTCAAGAATTACGTCGGAAGCAGACCCTATGAGTCAGGAGTATCAGGACTATGTTGACGAACAGAACTCCAGCGACAAGTATGACAAGGCCTGCGAAAAGCTCTTCAGCCCTTCGTTCGTAAAATATTGGCGGGGGCTCAAGATGGCAAAAATGGCTGCCATGGTGCTGTATTATCAGCTCGGTGTGAGAGATACGGAGGGAGTGGATCTCAGCATGTACTACGGAGAGGTCTACAAACGGATAATCCCGTATATCCAAAACCATGAAGACCGTGAGAAAAGCCCGGCTGCCGACCTCAGCAAGCCTGTCACGGTGCATGCAGAGTTCGTACTCGACCGCAAGGTGAGCGAAGGCGGCGAGCGTGCTGCCGAGGGCGAGATTCTCACCGACGAGAAGGGAAATTTCCGCATACAAGCCCCAGCCTTCGACGGATATTGCCGTTTCTTCTGCGGAGCAAGCAATCAGGACGGGTGGAAAAACGGCAAGCAGCACGTTTGGATAGACGATGCTGAAATCAATTTCGATGCCGACGGCGAAGGGGGCGACATCAACTATCCCGAATACTATGTGCGCCTCAAGATGCCATATCCGCGATTTACCAAGCCTTATACTTACTATCAGACGGCTGAGCCTGAATTGTCGCTTACCGACAGGCGTACGAAGGTCAACGTTGACAACGTGAGGGTGCTGGACGAGGTAGTGATCGGAGCTGACAGGAGTGGCAGGCGACGTTTCGATGCCTCTAAGCCGGCATTCGTGCTCGATGCCTACGAGGCTTTCAACGAGGTGGTTGACGCCGGCATGTGTCCCGGATATTACCAAGGGGCTGTCAGCTTTGCCAACGATATAGCAAAGACTTATATCGGGGATATGGGTATGGAGCGGTATGGCGACTTAGAGGTGCTCTTCAACGGCCGCAAACTCGACTACAATATATCGAATGCCGACCTCTCGCGCTACGACCATCTTCACTTTGTCGACAAGGTCTATGTCTACACGGACTTTGCCCCACGGCGTTTGGGCGACCCTCACTACGAGCAGAGCAACCAACCTTCTGTCACGATTGATATACGTCGCGATATGGGCGGCTCCCAATACAAGACGTTCCGCGACCGCCACAAGGTGCTCTGGGGCTTCTCGGAGTGTACGGATTTCTACAGTCCCGACTACAGCAAACTGCCAGCTCCCGTCGACTGCGATTACCGACGCACACTCTACTGGAATCCTGACCTCACCCTCGATGCCGAAGGCAAGGCTGAGATACTGTTTTTCAACAACAGCAAGCACACCGACATCGAAGTCAGCGTAAACGGACTTGCCGAAGATGGCGAGGCATTGGCGAATTGAGCTATGTATCAAAGCCTCACGACCTTGTCCGAGAGGTACATGTCAAGTATGGTCATGGCAGCCATAGCCTCAACGACGGGGACTGCGCGTGGCAGGACGCACGCATCGTGTCGCCCACGCGCCTTGAGAGTCGTGGCGTTGCCTTGCTTGTCGACCGTGTCCTGCTCCATGAGTACCGTGGCGACGGGTTTGAATGCTACACGGAAATATATGTCCTGTCCGTTGCTTATCCCTCCCTGTATGCCTCCGCTGCGGTTTGACTTGAAGCCTATGCTCCCGTCGTGTGTCGGTACGAAGATGTCGTTTTGCTGACTGCCGCGAAGGTGCATATTGCTGAAGCCTTGGCCGTATTCAAATCCCTTCACGGCATTGATGGATAGCATTCCTGCACCGAGGGCAGCGTGAAGCTTGTCAAAGGCTGGCTCGCCAAGACCTACGGGGCATCCCTTGATGACGCAGGCTATGACACCGCCTATCGTGTCGCCGGCTCCCTTCACTTCCATGATGAGGTCTGCCATGCGCTCTGCCGTAGCGGTATCGGGGCAGCGTACGTCATTTTCATCAATACGTGACAGATCATAGTCGAGATATGAGCCTGGCAGCACGATGTCTCCGACTTGCTGGGTGTAGGCCTTGATTTCAATGCCCAAACGCCTGAGCACGAGCATGGCAAACGCACCTCCTACCACACGGCTTATCGTCTCGCGAGCCGAAGAGCGTCCGCCTCCGCGATGGTCTCTGATACCATATTTGGAAAAATATGTAAAATCTGCATGACTCGGTCTAAAGAGGTCGCGCATATTGTCGTAGTCATTGCTGTGCTGGTTAGTGTTGCGCACCAGAAAGCCGATAGGACAGCCTGTGGTCTTGCCCTCGAACACTCCTGACAATATCTCGACCTCATCAGCCTCGCGCCGGGCCGTTGTGAGTCTGCTCTGCCCTGGGCGTCGTCGCGCCAACTGAGCCTGCACGAAGTCGAGGTCCACCTCTATCCCGGCAGGCATGCCATCGATAACGCCACCTACTCCTGCTCCATGGCTCTCTCCAAAGGTAGTGAGGCGATATATATTGCCGTAAGTGTTCATGATGAATATAAATATCTGTAAGACATGATTAATCACACCCGCCGCCGCAGCCGCCACAGCCACCGTCGCCACAGCTGCCACCGCCGCAGCCGCCACAACTGCCACAGCCACGGGGTTTGAGATATTGCTGAATCTCCTCGTTTGTAGCCAAGCGATTCTCGACTACTGCTCCCTCGAAGGTCAGCTGTTTGCCTGCTAACGGGTGATTGAGGTCTACGATGATGCTCTTCTCGTTGATT
>CALZJL010000029.1 GCA_945787625.1 uncultured Prevotellaceae bacterium | reverse complement strand
AGCTCAGAGTTACGAATAAGCGAGAACAATTCCAAGTTTTGTTGTTTAGTTTTTTGTTGTTTGGTTGTTTGGTTGGTTGTCCTGGTGGTTAGATGCTCGTTTAATATCCGTTTAATGCTCGTTAAATGAATAGAAACGACAAAACAACCAAATCACCAAACTACAAAATAGTGCGTAACGAGCTGTATGAGTGCTATGTGAACTGCTGATATGGTTGAGGGGGAAATGCCGCGCGTGGTGCTTCCTCCTCCCTTATCCTTTCCTTCTGCAAACAGTCTGACGATTTTTAAAGAGCCTCAACTTTCCTTATATCTTTACTGATACGTTTGAAGTCTTTTTTGAACTGAGTGGTTTACATATTTTGGTTATTTGGTTATAACAGTGCCACAAGACCCATGGTCATGCGCCAGTTTATCTCGATGCAGGGGTTTATCTCGCCGTCGGGGGTGATGAGCATGTCGACTCCTACGGGGCCTTTGTACCAGGGGGCCATCTGGGGGAGTCGCTCGATGTAGTAGCGGCGGAGGGCGGCGAGGGTCTGGGCTTGGTGGGGATGGGTGGCGAGGAGTAGCTGGGTCTTTTCTTCTTCGGTGCCGTGGTGGTTGCTGAGGTAGTGGCCGTGGGGGTCGGTGTCGAAGAGGGAGAGACCGAGGTAGGTGCAGGTGCCGCGGCCGTCGAGGGTGAACTCCATGGCGAAGTCGCGCTCGCGGGGCATCTTGCCCTCGAGGGTGAGGGCGCCTTGCTGGCGGAGGATGCGCTGTGCCCATTGACGCCAGTGGGGGTTGGCGGTGGTCATGAGGCCTTTGCCGCTGGAGCTCCAGGGGGATTTCATGATGTAGGTCTTGTGGGCTTGCTGCCGGGCGAGTATGTCTTCGACTTGGGCGATGGTGTGGCAGGCGTGGGCTTCGAGGTGGTGTTCTTGTTGTATGGCGACGGTGGTCTCGCGGCTGGAGAGGGTGCGGAGCTGGCGGAGGGTGGAGTCGCTGGGCATGTGCTGGCGGGGGACGCCGGCTCTCTGGAGCTGGTGGACGATGGCTTTGGACCACCCCCAGGGGCAGAGCTCGATGTGGGTGTAGTCGTTGATGTGGTAGTGGCTGAAGGGGGTGCGGCGGTCCCATACGATGTCGCCGGGGGCTGCCCATTGGTAGGGGAGGCGCCAGTTGCGCTCGATGTATGCGCGTATGCTGGCGGGTGGGGTGTAGCCGGGGTGGTCGTGGGCGAGGGCCATGTCGTTTTCGGGGTTGAAGATGTGTATGCGCATTGTTTGTGGGTGTTGGGGGTGTGGGTGCAAAGTTAGGTGTTTTTGTGAGATTTTTGGTGGGGAAGGGGGATTTTTTGAAATTTAATTGCTAAATTTGTGGTCGTTGATATGTTAGTTTTTGGATTTGATGTTATTCTTTCGACTATATGATTGATTGCTTTATTCCTTGGATTGATAGTGAGCAGGGTGGTGATACGGAGCGTGAGCTTAGGGCTGATGCGCTGGTGGACAATGTGTTTCATCTGGTGGAGGGGGTGGGCTCGACTCGCTCGGTGTGTGAGATGGCTGAGCGTGCTTCGGCTCCGTATGTGTTGATCTATACGAAGTATGACAGGCTGAGGCTGGGGTTTCATGCTTTGAAGAGAATGCTGACGGTGGCGCGCGACAGCGATGCGTTGCTGTTGTATGCGGATCATTATATCGTGTTGCCTGACGGGGAGAGGCGGGCGATGCCTTTGATTGACTATCAGGAGGGTAGTGTGAGGGACGATTTCCAGATGGGGGGGCTGTTGCTGGTGCGTACGGCGGAGCTGAAGGTGTATGCTGCGCAGGGGGGACTGCATCGCTATAGGTTTGCGGGCTTGTATGACTTGCGTCTGTGGCTGAGCCGACGGAGGCTGCCTGTGCATGTGCGTGAGTTTCTGTATACGGAGGTGGAGATGGATACGCGTTTGTCGGGGCAGAAGCAGTTTGACTATGTGGACGTGAGGAATCGTAGCCGGCAGGTGGAGATGGAGAGGGCGTGTACGCGTCATCTGAGGGCGATTAATGCTTTTTTGCACCCTCGGGAGTTTGATGTGGTGAGGTTTGAGGAGGATGATGATTTTGCGGTGGAGGCTACGGTGGTGATTCCTGTGAGGGACCGTGTGCGTACGATTGCTGATGCTATCGGGAGTGTGTTGAGGCAGCGGACGTCGTTTGCGTTTAATCTGATGGTGGTGGACAATGGGAGCTCGGACGGGACGTCGGAGATTGTGGAGAGGTTTGCTGCTGCTGACGGGAGGGTGATTCATATCGTGCCGGAGCGTGATGACTTGGGGATCGGGGGGTGCTGGAATCTGGCGGTGCACGATGGGCGTGTGGGGCGTTTTGTGGTGCAGCTGGACAGTGATGACCTTTATAGTGGGGAGGATACGTTGCAGAGGATCGTGGATAAGTTTTACGAGGAGGGGGCTGCGATGGTGATCGGGTCGTACAGGATGTGTGACTTTAATCTGGAGACGTTGCCGCCGGGGCTGATTGACCATAGGGAGTGGACGGCTCAGAATGGGCGTAACAATGCGTTGCGCATCAATGGGCTGGGGGCGCCGAGGGCTTTCTATACGAGGGTGTTGAGGGAGATTGAGATTCCGAATACGAGCTATGGGGAGGATTATGCTCTGGGGCTGATGATCAGCAGGCGTTTTCGTATCGGGCGTATTTACGATGAGTTGTATCTGTGTCGCCGTTGGGACGGCAATAGTGATGCGGCTTTGAGTCAGGATAGGATTAATGCGAATAATCTCTATAAGGACAGTCTGCGCTCGCAGGAGATTGTGGCGCGTAGGGCGTTGAATGTGGTGTGGGGGCATGAGGTGTGTGAGGAGGAGGTCGATGCTTTTTTTGACGATCAGCTGGGGGTGTGGCCTGAGGTGGCTGAGAGGTATGCTGCGCTGGAGGGGGTGAGGTCGAGGGGGCTGGCTCGCTCGGGTGAGGGTGTGGCTGATGGGGCGGGGGTGCTGTGTGTGCAGTGGAATCCTGCGCGTATGGTGTCGACGGGGGCGAGGATTGACAGGGCGGCTTTGGAGGCGCGTCCTTGTTTCTTGTGTGATGAGAATCGTCCGGCGGTGCAGCGGGCGTTGATGGTGGAGAGGCATTATCAGGTGTTGGTCAATCCGTTTCCGATTTTGCCTCGGCATTTCACTATTGCGGCGCGTCGTCATGCTCCGCAGAGTATTTGGTCGCATTTTACGGCGATGCGTAGGATGGCGTGGGCTCTGAGGGGGCAGATCGTGTTTTACAACGGCCCGGTGTGTGGGGCTTCGTGTCCGGATCACATGCATTTGCAGTCGGGGAGCCGGGGGGTGGTGCCGATTGAGCGTGACTGGCGTAGGTATGAGTCTCAGCTGCGTAAGATTTATCCGCTGACGGGGGCGAGGGCGGTGGATATGTGTGAGGCTGGCAATACGAGTGATCGTTGTGGGTTGTTTGTGTTGGAGTCGTATGTGTGTCCGGTGTTTGTGATTAGGAGTTTGCCTTCTGATGCGGATAGTGTGCTGTGTCAGCGGCTGTATAGGGCTTTGCCTGTGGTGGAGGGGGAGGCGGAGCCTCGTATGAATCTTATCTGTTGGCGTCAGGAGGGCTCGCTGGGGCGTGGGGACGAGTTGGTGACGCTGATTTTCCCGCGTGCGAAGCATAGGCCGGAGTGTTACTATGCTGAGGAGGGGAGGGGGCGTGTGATGGTCTCTCCGGGGGCTTTGGATATGGGGGGACTGATTATCACGCCTCGTGAGGGGGACTTTGTGGGTATGACGTATGAGGGGGCGGCTGGTATCCTGAGGGAGGTGACGTTGAGTTGGGAGGAGCTGGAGCCTGTCATTGATGCTGTGTCTGATGCGCCTCGCCCGAATGTTGTCGCTGATGGTGCTGGCTCGAATGATGTGGCTGTGGGTGATGCTCTGAGGGAGGGCGTGGGTTTGTCGCATGAGGTCTGTGTGGGGATCATGAGTGGCGATTCGATTGGGTTTACGATTAATGGGGAGTATTCGGCCAAGGGGCATGTGGTCTCGGGGTCTGAGGTGGTGGTGCTTGAGGAGGGGTCGCTGCGCTGGAGGGGGCAGCTGTATCGCAACTTGACGTTCCGCCCTGTTGTGGGGGGGACGGAGGTGCCTTCGTTTAGCTTGCATGGGGTGACGATTGGGGTGAAGTTTCACTGGGAGAGGCAGGAGACGCTGACGTTTCGCGGTGTGTTGCGTCTGGTGGTGGACGAGGACAGGATTGTGGCAATCAATGTGATTGATGTGGAGGAGTATCTGGCGAGTGTGATTTCGAGCGAGATGAAGGAGACGTGTTCGCTGGAGTTTCTGAAGGCTGCGGCGGTGATTTCGCGGAGCTGGCTGTATGCGCAGATGGTGAGGCGGAGACGTGTGGGTGGGGAGCCTCAGTTCTTTGCTTTTACGAAGAATGACAATGAGATCGTGCGTTGGTATGATCGTGAGGACCATACGATTTTTGATGTGTGTGCTGATGATCATTGCCAGCGGTATCAGGGGGTGACGCGCGCTACGCGGAGTGTGGTGCGTGAGGCGGTGGAGGCTACGCGCGGGCAGATCATGGTGTTTGGCGATGAGATTGTCGATGCGAGGTTTTCGAAGTGTTGTGGGGGGCGGACTGAGGAGTTTCGCTTTGCGTGGGAGAATGTGTCGAAGCCGTATCTGCGTAGTGTGGCGGATCCGTATTGCAACACTTCTGATGAGGTGGTCTTGCGTCAGGTGCTGAATGATTATGATCTTGAGACGCGTGATTTCTATCGTTGGGAGGTGCGTCTGGCTCAGGGGGAGCTTCATGACTTGCTGCTCGACAGGCTGAAGGTGGATTTCGGTGTGGTGCTTGCTCTGGAGGCGGTGGAGCGTGGTCCTGGCTATCATATCAGCAGGCTTAGGATTGTGGGCTCGCTGCGTTCGATGATTATCGGCAAGGAGCTGGAGATTCGCAGGGCTTTGAGTGGGTCGCATCTCTTTTCGAGTGCGTTTGATGTGGAGGTGATTCCTGCGGCTGAGGGGGCTGTGGGGCCTGACTTTGTCTTGCATGGCAGGGGTTGGGGGCATGGTGTGGGTATGTGTCAGATTGGGGCTGCGGTCATGGGGCATCGGGGGAAGTCGTATAGGGAGATCTTGCAGTTCTACTATTCGGGGATTGAGATAACTGATGTGTCAGACTTCTGTCTGACTGAGGACAGGGTTATGTAATTGTTGTGATGATGAAACAGAATGTGATTTTGGTGGACGCTCTTGAGCGTGAGCTTACGGCTGCGATTGATGGGATTGCTCATGACAGGCTTTTTGTCTTGACGGATACGACGACGGTGCAGCTCTGCTGGCCGCTTGTCAAGGGGTTTGGGTGTATGAGTGGGGCTATGATGATTACGATTGGCTCTTCTGATGAGGCGAAGAATCTCAACTCTCTTGCTGAGGTGTGGGCGGCGTTGCAGCTTGGGGGAGCGTCGCGTCATTCGTTGATGGTGAACCTCGGGGGTGGTATGGTGACGGACTTGGGGGGCTTTGCTGCGAGCACGTTTAAGCGTGGCATGGCGTATATCAATGTGCCGACGACGCTGCTGGCGCAGGTCGATGCTTCGGTGGGGGGCAAGACGGGTATCAATTTCGGGGGGCTGAAGAATGAGATTGGGGTCTTTAACTGTGCTGGCTGTGTGCTGCTCTCGGGGGAGTTCTTGCGTACGCTCGACAGGGCTAATCTCCTCTCGGGATATGCTGAGATGCTCAAGCATGGCTTGCTCGACGGGAGTGGGCATCTGACGGAGCTGCTGGCGTTCGACATCGAGGAGCCTGACTATGTGGAGCTCATGAGGCTGGTGGGGAAGAGTGTGGCGATCAAGGAGGCTGTCGTCACGGAGGACCCTACGGAGAGGGGCGTTCGTAAGGCTCTTAACTTGGGTCACACGGTGGGGCATGCCATCGAGAGTCTTGCGCTGAGTGAGAATCGTACGGTGTTGCATGGCTATGCCGTGGCGTGGGGCTTGGTGATGGAGCTGTATCTCAGCGTGCGCAGGTGTGGCTTCCCGAGCTTGCTGTTCCATCAGATTGAGGCTTTCGTGAGGGAGCACTATGGGAGGTTTGAGTTTGAGTGCCGTCATTATGATGTGCTTTACGACTTGATGACTCACGACAAGAAGAATCAGGGTGGCGTTATCAATTTCACTCTCTTGGGTGGGGTGGGCGACATTCGTATCGACCAGTCTGCTTCGAAGGCTGAGATTGAGGAGATGCTCGACTATTATCGCGAAAACTGAGGCGGTGGCAAAACTTTTTTTTGCGTGGGGCTTTAAACCTTGGTCTGTTTTGCTCGTCAAAGGTGATGGATAAAACAGACTGACTTACTAATTGTATTGATTTCTCTTTTCTATGCGTAAAGCCTTATTACTCGTCGTATTGCTGGGCATGGCGACGTTTGCTCTGGCGCAGAAGGTGGTGCTCACGGGCAAGATTGTCGAACAGGGCAGCAACGAGCCTCTCATCGGGGCGACTGCTGTTTTGCTCAATCCTAAGGATAGTTCTCAGGTGTCTGGCGCTGCGGCGATGAATGACGGTGTATTCCGTATCCCTGCTGTCAAGGTGGGCAGCTATATCCTGCGTATCAGCTATATCGGCTACAAGCCTCACTTGCGCAACATCGCGCTGACGAAGTCTGAGAATCTGGGTCCGATTGCGCTCAGCGAGGATTCGCGCCTGATGAAGGAGGCTCTCGTGGTGGAGCGTCTTGCGCAGGTCGAGATGAAGGCTGATACGTTTGTCTACAATGCTGATGCTTTCAGGGTGCCTGAGGGGGCGGTGCTTGAGGAGCTGGTGAAGAAGTTGCCTGGGGTCGAGGTGGACGATGACGGCACGATCAAGGTCAATGGCAAGTCGGTCAAGAAGATTCTTGTCGATGGCAAGGAGTTCTTTGATGATGACACTCAGATGTCGATGAAGAATATTCCGACCAAGATGGTCAAGAAGATCAAGGCTTACGACAAGAAGAGCGATTATAGCCGTGTGACGGGCATCGACGATGGCGAGGAGGAGACGGTGCTCGACCTTAGTGTCAAGAAGGGTATGAAGGAGGGCTGGATTGTGAATCTCGATGGGGGCTATGGCACGAAGGACCGCTATACGGTGAAGGCTAATGTCAGCCGCTTTCTGGACCATCGGCAGTTTTCTGTAATAGCGAGCGTGAACAATGTCAACGACCAGAGTATGCCTGGGGGTGGGCGTATGGGCGGCGGCGGTGGCAGCGGCATCGTGACAAGCCAGATGGGGGGTGCTAACTTTGCTTGGGAGAATGGCAAGCCGGACTATAGTGCGGGGCTCTTGCGCATGGGCGGTAGTGCGTTCTTCCGCCGTAGGGCGAGCGAGGACTGGAGCAAGACGTCGAGCCAGACTTTCCTTCAGGACGGTAGCAGCACGTGGGCTAACTCCATCTCAAATGGTACTACGGTGAGTATGAATCTGAGGGCGCATTTCCGCTTGGAGTGGATGCCCGACTCGATGACTAATATCATCTTCCGCCCTAATTATACCTACTCTAAGGGCAAGAGCAGCAGAGAGGGTGAGTCTATGACTTACGACCAGGACCCGTATCAGTATATGACTGACCCTCTTACGCAGACGATGGCGGGGGAGGAGATGTGGGACAGCGAGCGTGGGAAGCATACGCTTGCCGACGACGCTTATGAGGACTTTATAGTCAATCACAATCTCTCGGAGTCGCTCTCGCGCAGTTATAGCCACAATGCTAATGCCAGTCTCCAGGTCAACCGCCGTCTGTTTGTGCCGGGGCGTAACGTCACGTTCAACCTCAGCGGTGGCTATTCGACTTCGGGGAGCAACTCGTGGAGCATCAATGACGTGTACTACTATAAGGAGGCTGACTCGCGTGGCACGTCTCCGCGTGTCTACACGAACCGCTTCAATCAGAGCCCTTCGACTTCGTGGAATATTCAGCCGCGTATCAGCTATACGGAGCCTCTGACGCGTCACATGAATCTCCAGCTCTCGTATCAGTTCCAGTATCGCTACAACAATGGCGAGCGCAATGTGTATAGCCTTGATTCGCTCTTGTATCGGTGGTATGGGTATGACTATATCTATACTGAGGCTGACCTTGCCAACCTGCGCGAGCTCTACATGGGCAATGTGCCTGGCTATGAGGTGCTCGACATGGTGAAAAACTGGGAGAACTCGCAGTACTCGGTCTACAACGAGTACAATCACAATGCGCAGGCTCTGCTGCGCTACACGCGCAAGTTTGAGAACAAGCAGGAGCTCCGCTTTAATGCAGGCATCAGTTTCCAGCCTCAGCGTACTGACCTTGACTACAAGAAGAACACGGTGGATACGGCCATCGTGCGCAATGTCTACAACTGGGCTCCGAGGCTCAACGTGCGCTGGAAGATTTCTCAGACGAGCCAGCTCAGGGCAAACTATCGCGGTAGTATGCAGCAGCCCGATATGCTGAATCTCATCGAGGTGCTCGACAACACTAATCTGCAGAACGTAAGCATCGGCAACTCGGGGCTCGAAAGCAGCTGGAACAATTCTTTTAATCTGGACTACAATGACTACCTCACGCCCAAGCAGATGGGCTGGGCTGTGAATGCCAACTTCAGGCAGACACAGCGTGGCATCTCGACGGCTACTATCTATGACAGCAGCACGGGCAATCGCTATACGCGCCCGATGAATGTCAACGGCAACTGGAGCGTGGGGGCCAACCTGATGTTCAATACGGCTCTCGATGGCAAAAAGCATTGGAGCATAAATGTCAACACGGGCATTGACCATTCTAACAAGGTGGGCTATATCTCAAACCGCATTGATGTGCTCGACATTCTCGGCAATGCCGGCAGCTCTACGACCAGTCTCAACAATATCACGCTCGACGACATGCATATCCTCTTTGACAACGCTCTGGAGCAGGGACTGCTCGCTACGGCTACGACCAAGACTACGACGCTGCGTCAGTATCTGCGTGGCAACTATCGTACGGACTGGGGCGAGAGCGGCTCGCTTGAGGCCGGTCTCAACGCTGGCTTCAACTATATGCACGCACGCAACGCTGTGCAGAGTACGGGCAATATGGATACGTGGAACTTCAACTATGGCGCGAACTTTATCATCAACTTGCCCTTTGGCATGAGTATAAGCACCGACATTGGCCCGAACTACCGCAGGGGCTATTCTGACGCGAGCATGAATACTACCGAGGTGATATGGAACGCTCAGATTTCGCAGTCGTTCCTCAAGAAACGTTCGCTCACGATTACGGCACAGGCTTTCGACCTGCTGCAGCAGCGTAGCAATATCTCTCGCGTCATCTCTGCTACGATGCGCAGCGACACTTATACGAATGCCATCAATTCGTACTTCATGTTTAAGGTGAGTTACCGCCTCAACCTCACTGGCAACAAGGAGGCTCGTGCCGGTATGGGTCGCCCGGGCGAAGGGCCTGGCGGAAATCGTCCTGGTCAGGGTGGCGGACGCGGCTTTGGAGGTGGGGAGCGTATGAGACCGATCTACTGAAACAGCGAGAAATTGACGCTGCCGTACGTCCTGTGCTCTACGAAGCGGGGGTGTAGCGAGAAGTCGTTGTCCCGACCATGCT